>DRKV01000197.1 GCA_011051635.1 Chloroflexota bacterium
AGCGGGTCGCCCATCAGACGGGTGCGGTTGATGCCCAGGAGTTCGGTGGCCGCCGGATTGGTGTGAATCACCACTCCCTCGGCGTTCCACACCAGGATTCCCTCGGAGATGGTATCCAGGATGGCGTTCAGGCGTCCCAACTGACTGTTCTGTTCTGCCAGCAACTGGTCGGTCTGCCGCTGGGCTTCGATGGCGCGCGCTCCGGCCACCGCCAGCCCCAGGGTATGGGGATGGAAGTTCTCGGCGGAGGTCAGGATGCCCAGCGCTCCCAGTAATTTCCCGCTGATGTCGAAGATGGGGGCAGCCGCGTCCCCGAATACGTGAAACGCTTGCCGGAAATGTTCCGCCCCCCGCACGCTGATGGGGATGCGTTCGATGATGCTCAAGCCGAAGGCGTTGGTGCCGATTTCGCTCTCCGCCAGCGAGAGACCGCGCAGTTGTTCGGGACGCACGTTCTCCGCAATCACGCCCGTATCGCCGACTGCATCCAGCACATACCCGGCGCTGTTGACCAGGACAACGTTGGTGTGCGAGTTCTCGATGAACTGGTAAATGTCCTCCATGATGGGGCGGGCGATGGAGAGCAGCGCAAAATGGCTCACCTGGGCGGCCAGGAGGTGGTCTTCCGTCAGGCGCTGTAGCCGCATGGGACGGTGAGGGTCCAGCAGTACGCGGCAGCGTTCCCAGGATTCGGCAATCCAGGGCGATACCTGGGGCGGGGGTGGAACCTTGTGGCGGGTGGTGAAGGCCTTCCAGGCTTCGAAGAGCAGGTCAACGGGAGACGGGGACATGGGAAGTAATCAGGAGGAGACCCAGTTGCGGGCGCCGTTGAGGAAATCACGGCCACGCATGGGGCGTTTGCCGGCGGGCTGGACTTCTTCGAGCAGGAGGATGCCATCCGCGGCGGCCACGGCGGGCAGCCCGTTATGGATGAGACGCGTCCCCGCGGGGGGCGGGTGCGGGACTCCCTTTGGGGTGGCTCGGTGAACCCTTAAACGGTTGCCCTCCCAAAGCAGGTAGGCTCCCGGCCAGGGGTGCATGGCGCGCACCTGGCGTTCCAGGTAATCCGCCGGGCGGGTGAAATCCAGTTCTCCGGCGGTCTTCTTCAATCTGGGGGCGTGGGTTGCGAGGGAGTCATCCTGCGCCTGGGGTTGAATCGCACCGCTCAGGTAGCCGGGGATGGTCTCAATGAGCAGTTCCGCGCCCATCTGCGCCAGGCGCTCACTCAAACTGCCGGCGGTATCCTGCGGCGTGATGGGGGTGGCGCGCTGGGTGAGGATGGGGCCGGTGTCCAGGCCGGGGTCCATCTGCATGATGGTTACGCCGGTCTGGGTATCGCCGTGAAGGATGGCGGCATGGATGGGG
The DNA here is from genome assembly GCA_011051635.1 of Chloroflexota bacterium. GTDB lineage: Bacteria > Chloroflexota > Anaerolineae > Anaerolineales > DRKV01 > DRKV01. Next base: position 1,366 of record DRKV01000197.1, read on the forward strand.
GCCGCCCCGCGCCAGCGGGGGAGCAGCGAGGCGTGGACGTTGAGACAGCCGTGCAGGGGCAGTTCCAGGACGTTGCGGCGCAAAATCTGGCCGAAGGCGGCCACCACAATCAGGTCGGGCTGCCAGGCGGTGAGTTGCTGCATGGCCTCCGGCTCCTTCAGGCGGCGCGGCTGGATGAGAGGCAGGCCGAGTTCCTGCGCCAGGATTTTGACGGGAGGCGGGGCGAGTTTGCGCCCGCGTCCGGCGGGGCGGTCGGGCTGGGTGACCACGCCGACGACGGAGAAGTTTTCCGCCAGCGCCCGCAAGGTGGGCAGCGCAAATTCGGGGGAACCCATGAAGACGATGCGTGTGTTCATGCTCTTGATTGTAGCAGAAAGTGGGAAGGATGGGATTGCCGTCCAAACAAAAAAGCCCCGCCGGAGCGAGGCCTGTGGGGCGGGCGGGATTCGAACCCGCACGAGGTCACCCTCAGCGGATTTTAAGTCCGCGGCGTCTGCCAGTTCCGCCACCGCCCCAGGGTGCTTGTATTCTACCCGTTCCGGCGCACAGGTCAAGGGGAGGCGGGGTTACGGTTTGCGAGGTTAGGGAGTTGCGGGTTGCGAGGTTAGGAGTGGTGAATTCACTGCTTCTTCAGCGTAAATCAGCGGGCATCAGCGCCATCTGCGTTCATCACCGGGTTTGTCAGTCAACCCGCGGGATTTGCGCCAGACGGCGTAGCGGGAGGTGAAGTGTACCCAGGGCATGGAAAGGGTCAATTTGCCGGGGATGGCTTCCCGCAGGGCGGCGCGCAGGCTTTCTCCGTCTTGAAAGGGCGGCAGCAGGAGCGTGGCGCGCCCCAGTTCGAAGAGGGCGTGGGCGTCCGAACCGACCGTGCCGGGGATGCCGTGCTGACGGGCGAGACGCTGCGCCTGGGCGTTGAATCCCGGCCACATGCAGCGGGCGTTGAAGGTCTCGATGGCGTCCACCAGGGGCAGGATTTCCAGCAGGTCGGGGAGCGCCCAATGGCCGTTACGCATCCGGTCGAAGGGGTGCGAGACGCTGATGAAGGCCCCTTGCGCCCGAAGGCGGGCAATCGTTTCTTGGGGCGAGAGGCCGGGGGGGATTTCCTCCTCCACGTAGGCGGCCAGGATTTCGCCTTTGGTGGTCATGATTTCCTCACCCACCACGACGCGCTGCGGGTCGAGGGCCTTGCAGACCAGCGCTCCGGCAATCGTGTTGTGGTCGGTGACGATGAGGCGGTCTATCCCCTTGCGCCGCGCCGCCTCCACCAGGGCCTCGGGACGGTTCAAACTGTCCTTCGAGTAGATGGTGTGGCAGTGGAATTCGGTTCTCATTGTGTGTCACGTATCGCGTATCACGTGTCACGTATCAGGTGTCAAGTGTCACGTATCAGGTGTCAAGTGCGGGGTGCGATGGACCGTGGACCGTGGACTGTAGACGGTAGACCGTGGTCCGTAGTCCGTCGTCCATTGTCCATCGTCTACCGTCCATCGTCCACCGTCCATCATCCCCTCCCCAGCAAATCGCGCCCGAAGAGCCAGACGAGCAGTCCCAGGCTGACGCCGAACCACAGGGTCGCGAAGCGTATCAGCAGGGTGGCGGCGGCGGCCCGACTCTCCGGGAGCCCCAGCAGGAGGACGAGCATCCCGGCGATGGAGGCCTCCGCCGCGCCCAGCCCGCCGGGGAGAGCGGAGGCCGCTCCCACCACGGTGGAGAAGGCCAGGATGAAGACGGCCAGCGAGAGCGTTTCCCCCGCAGAGGGGAGCCCCAGGCCGCGCAGCACCAGGTAGAAGCCGAGACCCTCCCCCAGCCAGGAGACCGTCCCCAGGGCGACGGCCAGCAGAGTGGCCTGCGGGCGGAAGAGGGTAAAACTGCCTTCGTAGAATTCGCGCAGGTGATGGACGAAGCGCCTGACCAGCGGCAGCCGCTCTCCGAAATCCAGCAGTTTTTCGGCCAGGGGGCGGATTTGGGAGACGAGGATGACCAGCAGCAGGGCGCCCAGGATGAGGGCGAAGGCCGGCCAGTATTGCGGATAGGCCACCACCCCCAGGGTGGAGAGCAGCAGGACAGCCAGCCCGTCGCTGACCCGCTCTGCGACGACCACGGCCACGCCGCGGGCCGCCGGGATGCCGCTTTTCTGCTCAATCCACACTCCTTTGAGAGCCTCGCCCGCCTTGCCGGGAGTAACCGCCAGCGGAAAACCGGCCACGAAGATGCGAAAACTCTCCCGCAGGGGCAGGCGCGCCCCGATTTGCAGCAGGTAGTAGTGGAACTTGACCCCGCGCAGCAGGTAATTGAGCAGGGTCAGGCCCAGGATGGCGGGCAGGTAAGCCCAGCGGAAGGCGCGCACCTGCGCCCCGACCTGCCGCACGTCCGAGAGAAGCGCCAGCCCCAGAAGGACGAGAAAGCCGAAGACCAGTCCGGTGAGCAGTTTGCGGGTCAGTGAGGCGCGAGGCGGGGGAGGGGAGGGCATGAGGGGGGAGAGGATGCGGGTTAGGGGGTTAGGAGTTAGGGGTTAGGGCCGGCGGGTCGGGAAATCGGGAGAGACGGGGTGTTTTGCCGTCGGCGCACCGGTTCCCAATCTGCCGGCCCCTTTTCGTCGGCGCTACCGCATCGTCAGCGGCAGGAATATCGTGTACCGCGGGATGACGTTCACGCTGGCGCTGTCCGTGGCGGAGACGGGGGCGCCTGCGGGGGGCGTGCCGGTCACGGTGACGGTGTTGACCAGCGGGCCGGGCAGGTCGCCCTCGCTGACGGTGTAGGTCAGGATGGCGGAGGTGCTTGCGCCCGGTGCGAGCGAAGCCGCGCCCAGGGAGACGCTTCCCAGTTTGTCGTCCGCGGCGGTCAGACTGCTGAGGGTCACGTCGCCGGTGTTGGTCAGGCGGTAGGTGTAGGTGATGGTCTCGCCGACCGCCGCGCTGACC
>DRKV01000198.1 GCA_011051635.1 Chloroflexota bacterium
ACCCCTGCTCCCAAACCCCCAATCCCCAATCCCTGCTCCCTGTCCTATGTCCATTCCCACCCGCTATCATCTCGTCCTTGACCGCATCGCCCGCGCCGCCCGCCGCGCCGGGCGTCGTCCGGAGGCAGTCCAACTCGTGGTCGTCACCAAAGGTCATCCCCTGGAGGCCGTGCGGCAAGTGGTAGAAGCCGGGGCGCGGCATCTGGGTGAGAACTACCTGGAGGAGGCCCTCCCGAAAATCGAGGCCTTGGGGGATGAGCCGCTCATCTGGCACATGATTGGGCACGTCCAAAGCCGCAAAGCCCGCCCCGTGGCCGAACATTTCGCCTGGGTACATTCCGTAGACCGCCTCAAACTGGCGCGCCGCCTGAGCGCCTTCGCCGCCGAGAGCGGGCGCACTCTTCCCGTCCTTTTGGAGTGCAACGTCAGCGGGGAAGAGAGCAAATTCGGCTGGCCTGCCTGGGATGAGCGCGCCTGGCCGGCCCTGGCGGATGAACTGGCCCCCTTGCTGGAACTCCCCGCTCTGGATGTCCGCGGCCTGATGACCATGGCTCCCTTTGTGGATGACCCCGAGGAAGTCCGCCCGGTTTTCAGGCGCTTGCGCTCCCTGCGGGATTTCCTGGCCCGAAGGTTCCCCCGTCTCCCCTGGGAGCATCTCTCCATGGGGATGAGCGGCGACTTCGAAGTCGCTATTGAGGAGGGGGCCACTTTTGTGCGTGTCGGGACGGCCATCATGGGGCCGCGTCGCGGCTGAATATCGCTTTTATCACCCAGGTGTCAGTTTTTCCGCATCTGTTCAGTGTTACAATTGACCTGTTGATATTCTCGACTGGAGTTTTTCACTGTGACCGCTTTTTTCATCACGCTCATTCAACTTGCTGTTCAAATAATCACCTTGTTGGTCATCGTCCAGGTCATTTTGTCGTACTTCATGCACCCTTATCATCCCGTGCGGCAGGCCGTTGACCGTCTGGTAGAGCCTCTCCTGGCTCCTATTCGGCAGATTATCCCCCCGGTGGGAATGTTCGATTTTAGCCCTCTCGTGCTGTTGATTTTGGTGCAGTTTATTGGCTCCCTTTTGATTCAAATTTTGCGTTGAAGGAGAATGGTATTATGACATCTACAGAACCGCGCTTGCATAATGCCCAGAAAGGCGCTGCGGTAACGGTGCGCGTTGTCCCCGGTTCTTCGGAGGATAAATTGACCGCGGTGTTGAAAGACGGGACGCTGAGAGTGGCGCTGCGGGCCGAAGGGGAGGCCGTCAACGCGGCATTGATAGCGTTCCTGGCGCAGGTTTTTGGGGTGGGGGAAGATAAGTTTGAAATTGTCGCCGGAAAGAGCGGCGTGGACAAACTGATTTCCGTGCTGGATGTAGACCCTGCGATGGTGCAGGAACGGGTGTTTGCTCAACTGCATTAGAACGAGATTGCACAAACAAATGCAAACGGGGACGGCTCTCGGCCGTCCCCGTTTTTTGTGGGGAAGAGGGCAGTCTCATATGCTGCCGTAGATGGTGTAGCCTATCAACACCAACAGACCGATGAGAGGCGGGTACAGAAGACTCTCTGTGGGAAAGCCCATCCACTGGATGACAGCCCGCAAGAGCGCTCCCAGGAGGATGCCGGTTACCGCCCCCGTCAGGCCGCCCAGGATTGCGTCTATGGGGGCATTGATGAAGAGCAGAAGCAATGCTCCCATCAAACCGGTGGTAAACATCTTCAAGGCGAGAATGATGACATCGAGGGCCAGCCGGTGAGGTAAAGGAGAACCGGCTGCGGCCAGGATTCGTCCCCAGGTGGCAGCGACCATATTCCCGTAAAGGAGGCCCCCCAGGACGGCCCCAAGCAGAAAGCCGCCAACTGCGCGAAACAGGGAATCCGGGTTGTTGATGATGACCCAGGTGATGCCTCCCGCCAGCGCTCCCGCTGTCAGCCCGTAGCGGATGCCGTCTTGCAAAAAGGGCAAAATCGTGTGCCAGATTGCGGTGATGTCCATGACCTGCCTCCTTGTGCGAGGGGGTTACGTGGAGATGTCCGGTTGCAGCGTCCGCAGGATGGTGGGCAAATCCTGGCGGGAGACGGGTTGCTGTTCGCGGCGCACCAGGTCCTTGACGGTGGCCACACCCGCGGCGGCCTCGTCCGGCCCGATGATGATTGCCGCGGGAGCCCCAATGCGCGAGGCGTGTTTCAATTGCTTGCCCAGTTTGGCGACTTCGGGGTACAGGGCGACGGGGATGCCCGCGGAGCGCAATTCCGCGGCGACGGACATGCTCTCGTATTGGGTCTGCGCATCGAAGACTGTCACCAGAACCGGCGCGGGGGCGAGTTCCTCCGCCGAGGGGATACGTCCGAATTTCTCCAGTACCAGGGTGACGACTACATCGCCCATAGCGAAGCCCACCCCGGCGAGGGGGTCTCCGCCCACGGCGGCCACCAGATTGTCGTAGCGGCCTCCGCCCAGGATGGCGCGGAATTCGCCATCGGCATCGCGGGCCTCGAAGACCGTGCCGGTGTAGTAATCCAGCCCGCGCACGATTTCGGGGGCGTAGCGGACGTATGCGCTCACCCCCAGGGCCTCCAGCGCCTTGAACAGGCGCACCAGTTCCTCGGATTGCTCCCAAAGGGCCGGGTTTTCCAAGATAGCGCGCACCCCCGCAAACTGGGTCTGTTCCAGTCCGACGGTTTCCAGGGCGTAGTTTTCCCACGCCTGGGGCGACATCTTGTCGCGGCGGTCAATCAGCCGCAGGACGGCGGGGCGCTGTTCCACGGGGATGCCGAGGGCCTCCAATTGGGTATCCACCAGCCGCCGGTTGTTGACCAGAATCTGTACTTCGGAGGGCTGTAACCCCACCTGGCGCAGGAAGGCCGCTCCGACGGCAACCAGTTCGGCGTCTGCTTCGGGGGAGTTCGCTCCAATCAGGTCAACGTTCCACTGGAAGAACTCGCGGCTGCGCCCTTTTTGGGGCCGCTCGTAGCGCCACATGGGGCCGAAAGACCACCAGCGCAGGGGGTAGGTCAACTGGCGCTGTTTCTGGGCTACCATGCGCGCCAGGGAGGGGGTCAGTTCCGGGCGGAGGGTAATCCATTCGCCGCCGCGGTCCTGAAAAACGAAGGCCTGCTCTTTGACCAGTTCTTCGCCCGATTTGGCGGCGTACAACTGCAAGTACTCCAGAAAGGGGCCGTCGTACTCTTCGTAGCCGAACAGGGTGGAGACGCGCTCCATGGTGCGGTACAGCCAGGAGCGCACCCGCATTTGGGCGGGGTAGAAATCGCGTGTGCCTTTGACGGAGGGTATAGTTTTCATGGCTGGAATTTTAGCACAAAAGCGGTACAATTGCGCCCATGAAACTCATCACCTGGAACGTCAACGGTTTGCGGGCTGCCCTGCGCAAGGGGGCCTGGGAGTGGCTGGCCTCCGCCGGGGCGGATGTGCTTTGCCTGCAAGAGACGCGGGTCTTTCCGCAGCAACTTTCGGAGGAGCAGCACGCCCTCTGGAAAGACTGGCATGTGACCTGGTATCCGGCGGAGAAGCCGGGGTACAGCGGGGTGGCGACTTTCAGCCGCGTCCCGCCCCTGGAGGTGGAGAGGGGCTTAGGGGAGCCGCGCTTCGACAACACCGGACGCATCATCCGCACGCGTTACCCGGATTTTCACCTTTTCAACGTCTATTTTCCCAACGGGGGACGCAGTTACGACTGGGTGCTCTACAAACTGGATTTCTATGCCCGCCTGCTGGAGATTTGCGACAACCTGCACGCCACCGGGGAGAAGGTGATTGTGTGCGGCGATTTCAACACCGCCCATCAGGAGATTGATTTGCGCAATCCCAAGGCCAATCGGGAGAATTCCGGCTTTTTGCCCGAGGAGCGCGAGTGGATAACCCGCTACCTGGAGCACGGCTTTGTGGATGTGTACCGCCATCTGTACCCGGAACGGGTGCAGTACACCTGGTGGACGTACCGCGGCGGGGCGCGGCGGCGGAATGTGGGCTGGCGTCTGGATTATTTCCTCGTCTCGGAGGCCCTGCTCCCCCGCGTGGTGGATACCGTCATCCACGATGATGTCCCCGGTTCCGACCATTGCCCCGTGTCGCTTGTTTTGCGGGACGAGTAAATCATTCCTGTGCCCGCTCCAGAGGGTCTGTCAGGACGTTTTCCCGGTGGTGTTTTTTCTGGTTGTGAATGTACCGGGCTACTTTCGGGATTTCCGATTGGCGCAGGGTAACTACGCCGTACCCATCCTGCCAGTACAAAACGGCATCCAGCCCGCTTTCTTTGTTGATGTAGTGGGAGGATGCGCCTTTGAGCCGCCAAGCCACGTCGGCGACGCGCTGGGAGGGGGTCAGACTCACAAGGATGTGGAGGTGGTCTTCCGTGCCCCCAATGGCGTGCAGACGGTATCCCAATGATTTGCATTTGTACCTGATGTAAGGGTATAGCCGCGCTTCAACCTCGGGGGTAATCAGGGGCTCCCGGTTCTTGGTGCTCCATGTGAAGTGATAAACCAATTGGTGGAAGGCGCTGGCGCGCTTCATGATTCCCTCCTGATTGGATGGAGCCGCGATTGCCGTCGGGAGCTGGAAGCCCCCGTCTGGAGGGGGGAAGCCCGCCGTGCGGGCTTTGTACGTCCAGGCGTCGGCTTCCAGCCGATGCCGTGATTGCCGCGGTTGTGACCGGTGGGAGGAAGCCCGCCGTGCGGGCTTTGCGTGTCGATGCGTCGGGTTCCAGCCGATGCCGTTCGCGGTTGCCTGCGATTGCCGTCGGGGGCTGGAAGCCCCCGTCTGGAGGGGGGAAGCCCGCCGTGCGGGCTTTGTACGCCCAGGCGTCGGGTTCCAGCCGAT
>DRKV01000199.1 GCA_011051635.1 Chloroflexota bacterium
GCGCTCAAAGGCAGCAGGCGGCGCAGTTTTGCGCGGCGGTGGTATCCGTTGACCGTGTTGCGGGCGATGGCAAAGAGCCAGGCGGCGAAAGTGCCTCTGCGGGGCGAAAATGTATCCAGTTTGGCAAGGGCGCGGGTGAAAATTTCGGCGGTCAGGTCTTCGGCTGTGGGGGGGTCCGGGACGCGGTAGCGCACGTAGTTGTAGACGCGGAGGAAGTAGCGGTCGTAGAGAGCCGCGAAGGCCTCAACGTCCGTGCCGAGATTTTCGCTCAATGGGGTCGTCGGTCTCTGCGGTGTTCATGGTGAGGCTCTCTACGAGTTACTACGCGTCAGGGCATAAAATCTTACACGGGAAAGTGCAGGCATTCCTCGACACCCGTTGAAGTCATGCGTTTTCTGCGCCAGTCAGCAGGCGTCAGCGTCATCTGCGTTCATTGTAAGAAGGGCATGGACACGGGCCTCAAATTGCTGTATAACCAAAGCAGGAATTACCCCAAAAGGAGGTGCCGCAGTGAAGAAAACATTGGTACTATTTCTTGTCATCCTGGGGGCGGCAACGTTGACCTTTTCCGCACTAGCCTGGATGCAGGGGGCGGGGGCGCGGGTGGCGGAACACCTTGACCAGGCCCAATCGGTTGCCAATTATGGCTTCGTTTTCAGCGACCAGACGACGCGCTGGCAGGAGTTCTTGCCTACTTGCAACGCCCTTACCAGCGTTGAATTGCTCTTCTCCAAGTTCGAACGTTCGAACGGAAGCGATTGGCCGGGGAACGCCATCGTGGAAATCCGCACCCTCAGCGACACGGTGCTGGCGCATACGTTCATTCTCTCTCCCTCCATTGTAAACAACGACTGGACCCGCGTCTCCTATTCCCCTACCGTCCCCATTTCGGCTGGGGTGCGCTACCGGATTGCCGTCTACAGCGACCGTCCCAATTCGACGGATGCCTGGATAGTGTGGCGCGGGGCGTTGACCTCCACCTACCCTTGCATCGCGTGCCTCAACGACGTGATTAACGGCTGGCCGAATTTCGATTACGCCTTCCGCACCTATTGCCCCGGGGCGCGGATTTACCTTCCCCTCGTTGCGCGTCAGACCCCATAGCGACCGAGGGCTGCAACCACAAGGGCATCCGCCGCCCCTTTGGGCTGTCCCGGATGCCCTTTTTGCTTTTCGCCCCCCTTGCCAACTTCCCTACTTGCAAACTTGCCTACTTTCAAACTTGCAGACTTGCCTACTTTCGCACTTCCTAACTTTCACGGCCCAATGTACGTCCCATCGGGGATGACGCGCCCTTTGGGGACGACCACAATCCCGTCCCGCACGCTGTAGGTTTTCGTATCCAGTTCCGTGCCCACGGGGAAGGGCTTGATGACCACTTCCTTCCCGATGCGGGCGTTTTTGTCGATGATAGCCCCCTCGATGGACGAACCCGCCCCGATTCCCAGGGGCAGCGGCCCTTCCATCGGGCCTTCGGGCGGGTCGTAGTAGTCGGCCCCCATGATGATGGAGTTCCGCAAACTGACCCCGTCGGCGATGATGCTGCGCAAGCCGATGACGGCCTCCTCGATTTCCGCTTTGCCGATACGGCTGCCGTCCGCCAGGAGGACGTTGTGCAGTTCCGCCCCGTTGATGACCGCCCCCGGCAGGAAGCGGGCGTGGGTGTAGATGGGGCGCTGAGGGTCGTAGAAATTGAAGGGGGGATTTGGCTTCGCCAGGCTGAGGTTGGTCTCGTAAAAAGAGCGAATCGTCCCGATATCGCGCCAGTAGCCCTCGAAATCGAAGCCGACCACCTTGTGGGTGCGAATCGCCTCCGGAATCACCTCGCCCCCAAAATCGGTGTAATCCGTCTCCTTGAGGAGTTCCATCAAAACCTCGGTGTTGAAGAGGTAAATCCCCATGGAGCCGAGGTAGGGCATCTTGGGGTCGTCGCGGCTTACGAAGCGTTCCAGCACCGCGGGGTCTTTGGGCTTCTCCACGAAGTCCACGATGCGCCCTTCGGCGTCCCGTTTGAGTATCCCGAAGCGGGAGGCCTCCGTCACAGGGACGGGTTGGACGGCCACGGTGATGTCGGCCCCTTTCTCCCAGTGATAGCGGGCCATCTCGGCGTAATCCATGCGGTAGAGATGGTCTCCGGCCAGGATGAGGACGTAGGGAGAGCGGGCATGGGCAATCTCGCGCAACTGCTTGCGGACTGCGTCCGCCGTGCCCTGGTACCATTCCGTGCTGACGTGGGTCTGTTCGGCGGCCAGAATCTGCACCCAGCCGGGATGGAAGGCGTCGAAGCGGTAAGTGCGGGTGATGTGGCGGTGCAGCGAGACCGAGTTGAACTGGGTCAGGACGGCTATGCGGTGGATGCCGGAGTTGATGCAGTTGCTCAGGGGGATGTCAATCAGGCGGTACTTGCCGGCAATCGGCACGGGGGGCTTGGCGCGCTGCTTGGTGAGCGGAAACAGGCGCTTGCCGACCCCCCCGCCGAGAATGACGCCCAGGATTTGGTCAACGTGAGGCATAGGAAACTCCTTTTGGTATGATTCAAGCGTTATGAAAGCCGATACACCCGGAGCCGCCCCGGAAGTTCCACTGTCCAGGCGCGCCCTGCGTCGGGGATTGTTCTTCCTCGCCCTTCTCGGAACCATCCTGGCGGCCCTTAATTTTGCCCTGGCGTGGATGCTGGTCGCCGCTATGACGCATCCGCCTTGCAGGGACCCCGTCCCCCTGAAGGGATTGCCCCTTCCGGTGGAGCGCTGGCTCCCTGCTGCGGACGGGGTTGAAATCCGGGTGTGGTACTACCCCTCGCAGAACGGGGCCGCGGTCATCACCTTCGGCGGCATGGGCGGCGCGCTGGGCGAGCGGCTCCCGCCGGCGGCTTTTCTGGTCGAGGCCGGGTACGGCGTCCTTCAGGTGGATACGCGGGCCTGCGCCCGCCCTCCTGCCGCCGTGACCCAGGGCTACGACGAGCGCTACGACGGCGAGGCCGCCCTGGATTTTCTCCTCGCCCGTCCCGAGGTGGAGGCCGGGCGCATCGGGGCGATGGGCTTCTCCATGGGGGGCGCCAGCGCCCTCAATCTGGCTGCCCACCGTTCCGAAATCCGGGCGGTGGTGCGCGACGGGGGCTTTGCCAACCTGGGGGCGCTGCTCGCTCCTGCGGAGGGCGATTCCGCGGCCATGCGTCTCCACAAACGCACCATCCTGGCGCTCTACCGTCTGCGGGCCGGGGTTGACCCCTGGGAAGTCTCCCCGGTTGACGATTTGAAGGCCGTCGCCCCGCGCCCTGTGCTGCTCATCTACGGCGAGGCCGAGGCCGCCGCGGGGCTGGCGCAGGCCGATGCTGGCGGAGCCAACCTCCAACTCTGGATTGTGCCGGACGGGGCGCACGGACGCAATCACCTGGTCGCTCCTGAGGCCTACCGCCGCCGCGTCCTGGATTTCTTCAACGCCGCTCTGCCTGGCGATTGAAATCGCGGCTACAGTTGCGAGACCTGCCTTCGCAGGTTGGCTTTAGCCGCCACTTCGTGGGCGGCTTTGCGGACGTTGGTGCAGTTTCACCTGCCGTTTTCTACAACATCTGCTTGCCCCCCTTTTCGGGGGAGACCTAATCGCGGGCAGAACGTTAAAACAAACAAGCCTCCCGCTCACCGCGAAAGGCCCGTGATATAATCCGCCAGTGCCGAAGGTGGGAATCGAACCCACACTCCCGAGGGAACACGATTTTGAGTCGTGCGCGTCTGCCAGTTCCGCCACTTCGGCATTGCATTGTGTTGCCAAGTATAACCAAAAC
>DRKV01000200.1 GCA_011051635.1 Chloroflexota bacterium
AGCCCCGATGCCGCCAAGACCATCTATCTGAACAGCGCTATCGGAAACAACGGGCTGACAAACAACGGCGACGCGGTCTATCTGCTCAACGGCGGAGCCTATTGCGGCAGCAGCGGGACGGACGCCTGTACGGTGGATTGCATTTCCTGGGATAGCGCCAACACCTGTGCATCCCTGATTGCCGCCGGAACGCGCTCCTACCTGCCCAATGCAGACGGATACGATGACACCGCCCTGACCAGCAACGAACAGCAGGGACAAAGCGTGGTCAACATCCAGGGAACCTGGTACCAGTCCGGGCCGGGCACCAATCAGCCCAACCAGGCTTCTCCGTACCAGTACAACATTGCCGAAGGCGGCTCCCCCACCGCGCTGACCCTGCAAACCTTCACCGCGCGCAACCCCGCCCTCAACTTGCTGGCCGCCCTGGCTCTCTTCACCCTGGGCGGGACGGCGCTCCTCCTGCGCCGCCGCAAAATCGGTTAACGCGCCCCGCACAACGCGAGCAATCTTCCAGGCCGTCAGTTCTCCGCTGGCGGCCTTTTCTTTCGTTCCTCTCTCCCAATCGCGGTACAATCAGTGACCGTAGACGATGGACGATAGACGACGGACGACTGACGGCGGACGACGGACAATGGACGACAGACGACAAGACCACCCGACTACCCGACCATCCGACTACCTGACTACCCGACTACCCGACCACCCGACCATCCGACTACCCGACCACCCGACCACCCGACTACCCGACCACCCGACTACCCGACTACCCCATGAAAAAACTCCCCTTCCTCCTCGCCCTTCTCCTGGCAGCCTGCACCACCTCGCCGACGGCAACCCCCGCTCCCGCCACCCCCGCGGCGCAGCCCGCGGAGGCCACGCCGCCCGCCAACTGGGCCGACCATCCCGTCATCAGCGAGATACTGGCCGGGGTCAAGGGCAACAACAACGCCGAATACATCGAACTCTACAACCCCACCGACCAGCCCCTCGACCTGCAAGGCTGGAGCGTGTGGTATCAACTCAACGCGAGCAACGAACCCGCCCTGGTCTACCGCTGGCAGGAACACGTCCTGCTGCCGCCCCACGGCTACACCCTCCTGGCGCACGCCGGGCAGGACATCGGCACCACTCCCGACGCGGCCTTTGAACAGGCTCTCAACCTGGCCTACGGCGGCCTGCAACTCCGCCAGCGCGACGGCACCCCCGTGGACAGTCTCGGATGGGGCGAGAAAGCTCCCGCCGCCTTCACCGAAGGGCAGCCCGCTCCGGCTCTCAAGAACGGCCAAATCCTGGCCCGTCTTCCCGGACAGAGCATCGGCAACGGACAGGACAGCGACGACAACGCCGCCGATTTCGCCCTCCTGGACACCCCCTCCCCGCAGAACAGCGGCGCAGCCCCCGTGCCTCCCTTCGCTCCGGGATTGACCCTGCGAGTGGAAGCGCCCCAAAATGCCGCCCCCGGCAGCGAATTTGCCTACGACCTCAACGTGGAGAACGTCTCGAAAGAGACCCTGAAGGGCGTGCTGGTGGAATTTTCCCTGCCCCCCGAAGTGGAAGTGACGGACTCCCCCGCGGAGGCTACCGTTTCCGAAGAGAACAGCGTCACCTGGGAGGTGGGCGCCCTCCCCGCCGGGGAAAGCGCCTCCCTGCAATTGCGCGTCTCCCTGCCGTGGACGTATTTCACCGCCGCCCTGCGCTCGGCGCGCGCCAGCGCCCAAAACTGGCAGGGATACGCCTTCGCCCCGCCCGTCCTCACCGAAGTCGCCGGGGGCGTCATCCCAATTGCCACCGCCCGCGGCCTCAAAGACGCCGAACTGACCCTGGAAGGAACCGCCACGATGTACACCGGCGGCCTCTACGCCGGAGGCGGCAACACCAAATTCTACATCCAGGACGAGAGCGGCGGCATTCAGGTACAGGTCTTCGGCGGCGAGGGGACGGTCAACGTCAACATCGGGGCGCGGGTGCGCGTCCACGGCGTGATTGGCGTCTACCGCGGCGCGACCCAGATTGTGCCCGTCACCGTCCCCGACGATGTGGAAATCCTGGCCTCGCCCGTGGACAACACCCCCGTCACACCCCGCCCCGCAACGCCCGGCGAAGCCCAACAGGAGGCGATGAAGGGCTTGCTCCTCCAGGTGGAGGGAACCATCACCCGCCTGGACGAATTCACCTACAGTTACGAAATCGACCTCACCGGCGCAGACGGCGAAACCCTGACCCTCTACGTGGACAAGATGACGGGCATCGACATCGAAGCCTTCCAGGTCGGGCAGCAGATGCGCGCCACAGGCATCCTGGAGGAGCGCGACGGCAAGCGGCAACTCTACCCGCGCACCCAAAGCGACCTGCAGGAAATCTTCCCGCCCGAATTGCGCCTGGAAGCCTCCGCCCCGCACAACGCCCAGCCCGGCGAGGCAGTGCAGGTCACCCTGACGGCTTACAACCACCTGCCGGATACCGTCCACGACCTGCAAATCACCCTGCCCCTGCCCGCCGGCCTGCATCTGGAAAGCGCCGGAGAGAACGGCGAAATCAACGAGGAGGGCGTGCTGGTCTGGAGCATCCCCGAACTGGAAGGGGAAGGCGAGAGCATCACCGTGAGCGCCGACTTCACCGTAGAAAGCCAGCCCGCCGCCGAGAGCATCCCGCTGGAGAACTGCCGCGTCACCGCCGAGGAGTGGCCGCAGGGCGCGGAGGCCCCGGCGCGCTACATCTTCCTGGGCGAGGGCGTCCCCATCTGGGCTATCCAGGGCGAGGGGACGCGCTCCCCCTACGTGGGCGAGACCCTCACCACCGAGGGCGTGGTAACGGGAATCTTTCCGGGGCTGGAGGGTTTTTGGGTGCAGTCCACCACTCCGGACGCGTCCGAAGCCACCTCCGAGGGGCTGTTCATCCTCACGGGCGAGGAAATCCCGCCGGTGCAATCCGGCGATTTGGTGCGTCTCACCGGCAAAGTCCGCGAACCTTCCCGGCAGACCGCGCTTCAGGTAGCCTC
>DRKV01000201.1 GCA_011051635.1 Chloroflexota bacterium
AAAATTGATTTTACGCCGCAAAGAGTACGAAGTCCCCGCCGGTATCACCGTGCGGAAGGCCATCCAGCAGGCCGGGCTGAACCCCGAAAGCGTGCTGCCCACCCGCGAGGGGGAACTGGTCACCGGCGATACCATCCTCAAAGACGGGGATGTCATCCGGCTGGTCGCCGTTATTTCGGGGGGCTGAGTCATGCGTTGTCGCAAATGCGGCCAGAAGGCCGTCATCAACATGCGCCAGCACAAACTGGCCTTGTGCAAAGAGCACTATCTGGAGTGGATTCCCCAGCAGACTCAGCGCTTCATCGAGAAGTACCGCATGTTCATCCCCGATGAGCGGATTTTGGTAGCCGTCTCCGGCGGAAAGGACTCCCTGGCCCTGTGGGATGTCCTCGTGCGCCTGGGGTATCAGGCCGACGGGCTGTACATCGACCTGGGGATTGACGGCGGATTCGGCTATTCGAGCGAATCGCACGCTTTGACGGCAGCCTTCGCCGAGGAGCGCGGCCTGACCCTGCACGTGGTGGATGTCGCCGAGACCTACGGGGAGAGCATCCCCGAAATCGCCCGGCGCACCCGCCGCGGCAAGGGGAAGCCCTGCTCCGTGTGCGGGCTGGTCAAGCGCCACGAGATGAACCGCATCGCCCGCGACCTGGGCTACGACGTGCTGGCGACCGGCCACAACCTGGACGACGAAGCCGCCACCCTGTTCGGGAACACGATGCAGTGGGCGGGGGGCTACCTCATCCGGCAGGGGCCGGTGCTGCCCGCCTCCCCCGGCCTGGCGCGCAAGGTCAAGCCTTTCTGCCGCTTCTACGAGCGCGAGACGGCGGCCTACGCCCTGCTGCGCGGCATCGCCTACATCTACGAGGAATGTCCCTTCTCGGTAGGGGCCAAGTCCATCCATTACAAGGAACTGCTCAACCAGTTGGAGAAGGACAGCCCCGGCGCCAAACTGCACTTCTACCTGGGTTTCCTCAAGGCCAAGAAAGAGGGCCTGTTTGCCGAAACCAAAGAGGAAGCGGTCGCCTTGCTGCACACCTGCCCCACTTGCGGACAGCCCACCTCTGCCCCCGGTCAGTGCGCTTTCTGCCGCCTGCTGAAGGTGGAGACGGTTTAAGGAGATACCCGCATGCCCACCCAACCCCAAGACCTTGCCGACCTGACGATGCTGGGCCGCAAAGCCCAGCCGAGCAAGTATCTGGAAGCCTTTCCCAACCGCGCTCCGGGGCGCTACTACCTCGTCACCCTGGAAACCACTGAGTTCACCTGCCTGTGTCCCGTCACGGGACAGCCGGATTTCGCCACCATCAAGGTGGAATACGTCCCCGACCAGAAAATCGTCGAGTCCAAATCCTTCAAACTGTACCTGTGGTCGTATCGAAACGAGGGGGTCTTCCACGAGCACGTGGTCAATGTGATTCTGGATGATTTGGTGAAAGCCCTCGACCCCCATTATTGCAAAGTGACGGGCATCTTCAACATCCGCGGCGGCATCGGTATCAGCGTGGAAGCCGAACACGTCAAGACTCCGGAAGCCAAAGCCGCGGTGCGGAACTGAGAGGCGCGCCGTGTCCAACGCCCAAACACCCGCCTACCGCTGGTTCCCTTTCGTGACCGCCGTTTTCGTCACCACCCTCATCACCTCCAACATCATCGCTGTGAAACTGGTGCGCCTGTTCGGGCTGTTCCTGCCCGCCGCGGTGGTGCTCTTCCCGGTGGCCTACATCTTCGGCGACGTGTTGACCGAAGTGTACGGCTACGCCCGCGCCCGGCAGGTCATCTGGACGGGCTTCGCCTGCAACCTGCTGGCGGTGGCGGCCATCTGGATTGGGGGGCGGCTGCCGGCGGCCCCTTTCTGGAGTGCGGGAGCCTTCTCCACGCCGGAGAGCGCCCAGCAGGCCTATCAGGCTATCCTGGGATTCACGCCGCGCCTGCTGGCAGCCTCCTTTACGGCCTATTTAGTCGGGGAATTTCTGAATTCCTACGTCCTGGCCCGCCTGAAAGTCCGCACGCAGGGACGCTTCTTGTGGGTGCGGACAATTGCTTCCACCATCGCCGGGGAGGGGGCCGACTCGGCGGTCTTCATCACCCTGGCGTTCTACGGCATCTTCCCGGCGGGAGGGCTGGTACAGGCCATCCTCTCGCAATGGCTGTTCAAGGTGGCGTATGAGACCCTGGCTACCCCGCTGACGTACCTGGTGGTCAACGCCCTCAAACGCGCCGAGGGGGTGGATGTCTTCGACTACGAGACGAAATTTACCCCGCTGGCTTTTTGAGCCTGCCCCCCCCACCCCTGGCCCCTCCCCCTCAGGGGGAGGGGCTGGGGTGGGGGAAAACGCTCACGCAATTTCCAGATAACGCTCGACTTCCCAATCGGTGACGCGCAGGCGGAACTCCTCCACCTCGGCGCGCTTGGCGCGCATGAAAGCCGCATACACGCTCTCGCCCAGGGTATCCTTGAGCACCGCGTCGGAATCCAACTCCTTGAGAGCCTCGCCCAGCGAGCCGGGCAGGGAGGCGATGCCGCGGGCCTGGCGTTCT
>DRKV01000202.1 GCA_011051635.1 Chloroflexota bacterium
CCCGTGTGGAAGGGACAGTAACCGATGTTGACTTTTCGCCAGTTGCTCAAATCCATCCGCCAGTTGAACATCCCGCCCGACGCGCCGGTGATTGCCCACGCCTCGCTTTCCGCCTTTGGAGAGGTACATGGCGGCGCAGAGACCTTGCTGGGAGCGCTGTTGACGGCTTGCCCGCGAGTGATGATGCCCGCCTTTACCTACAAGACGATGGTCATCCCCGAAGTCGGCCCCGAAAACAACGGGATGGAGTACGGTACGGGGGAAGACCGGAACAAGATGGCGGAATTCTTTCGCCCCGGTATGCCCGTAGACCCCTTGATGGGGAGCCTCCCGGAGCGTTTGCGCCGCCACCCCAAAGCGAAGCGCTCCTCGCATCCCATTCTTTCCTTTACCGGCGTGGGCGTGGATGAGGCGCTGGCGGCGCAAACCCTGGAGGCGCCGCTGGCCCCCATCGGAGCGCTGGCCGAAGAGGGCGGGTACGTCCTGCTTTTGGGGGTAGACCATACCGTCAACACCAGCATCCACTACGCCGAGAAACTGGCGGGGCGCAAGCAGTTCATCCGCTGGGCTTTGACCCCCAAAGGCGTGGTGGCCTGCCCCGGATTCCCCGGCTGTTCGGATGGCTTCAATCAGATAGAGCCGCACCTGGAAGGCGTCGCCCGCCGCGTGACGGCGGGACGGGCGCGTTTGCAGGCCATCCCCTTGCAGGACCTGCTCGCCACGGCACGCCGCCTGATAGAGATGAACCCCCGCGCTCTCCTGCCGGATTCCTCCAGCGACCCGCGGGTGCGGGATACGCTGCAGGCTGCCGGCCTGGAAGCGTGAGCAATTGGATGCTCCCTGACGCCCCCGGAGCGTGACGGGGGTGTTTGTTTTTGCGCTGCTATGTCTCGATACACGAAATCCCCCCTGGCTCGTTTTCTCATCGTCCTGGCCTTCATCGTCTTGCTGACCCTCTTTGGCCCGGAGGAGAAATCCCTGGGCAGCAACGTGCGGATTGTGTACCTGCACGGGGCCTGGGTGATGACCGCCGAAGTAACTTTCTTGGCTGCCGCTCTGACCGGCCTCCTGGCGCTGGCAGGGGTGGTTGCCCCTCCGCTGCGCCGCTGGCAGCCCGCCTTGCACGCCTGGTCGGCGGCGCTGGGACGCACCGGCATCGTTTTCTGGGTCACGTACCTGCCCCTTTCCTTGTGGGCGATGCAAGCCAACTGGAACGGTCTCTTCCTGGCCGAGCCGCGCTTTCGGCTGGCGCTCACTTTTGCGGTGGTGGGGGTGCTGCTGCAAATCGGCCTGTGGCTGCTCTCTCTCCCCCGGCTGACCTCGGCGGGCAACCTGCTCTTTTTCCTCGCCTTGCGGATTGCCTTCTCCCGCGCCCAAGACGTGATGCACCCCCCGCCCTCCCCCATCTTCAAGAGCGGCCTGTGGAACATCATCGCCTTCTTCGTGGCCTTGAACCTGCTCACCTGGGTGGCCGCCTGGTTCCTGACCCGGTGGTGGAGGGGGACGGCAGACTACGGACGATAGACCGTGGACGACAGACCGCGGACGGTGGACTACGGACGATAGACCGCGGAGGGTGGACTGCGGACGATAGACCGTGGACGGCTGACTACCTGACTACCTGACTACCCGACTACTGACCACTGACTACCTGACCACTGACCACTGACCACCTGAACAAGAGAGCCGCTCCCAGCAGGGTCAGCAGCCCCAAACTGCCCGCCCGATTCCCCGGCGCACGCGGGACGGAATGCGCCGAGAAGGACTGCAACGTGACCGCCGTGGGGGTGTTGCCGGTATTCACGGGGGTGCTGTCGGCGAGACTCATGCCCGCATCCCCGGAGGGATACTTGCCCTCCACCAACGCGTCGGCGTCGGGGTCGAATTCCAGGCAGAAGTTGTTGGGCGATTGCTGGTCGGCATCCGCCGTCGCCAGCACGCTGACCCAGAAGACCGCGCTCCCGCCTGCCCCGGCCTGGGCGTTGCCGTCCCCATCCGTGAAGACCAGGGACTGCACTCCGTTGGCGTCCAGGGTGAGAGAGGTGACCTCGCCAATCAGGGGGTCGCTCCCGTCGCTCTCGAAGGCATCGTCTCCGTCGTCGCGGCGCACGCGGAGAGCGTCGATGAACGCGTTGGCCTCCGCCGATGTCAGGGGGGTAGCGCAATCGCCGCGGTAGAGGGTGAAGGCGGCCTGCCCCCACTCGGCAGACGCCTCGCCGCTCACCCCGTTGTGCGCCAAAACGACTCGGAGCACGTCATCCTCCGTACTGTTAGGAATGAAGATGGGGCTGCCGGGGGAGGTATCCGTCACCGTGAAGGTGGCCTGCCCGCCGATGTTTTCCCAGACAGTCACCTCGTAGGGCACGTCCGTGTCGCTGCTGAAACCGACCCCGAAATCCAGGTCGCCGTCGCCGTCCAGGTCGGCTACGGGCAGGGAGTTGGGGTTGTCTCCGGTATCGGCAATTTGCGTTGCGGGCCATGCCCCGTCGAAAGGCGTGCCGTCGTTATGCCACAAGCGCAGCGCGCCGCCCGCGTTGCCGTTGCCTTCCCCGGTGAGGACATCCGGCCACCCGTCGGCGTCCCAATCGGCGATTCGCAGACCGCGCATCGTCCGGCTGCCGCTGCCCAGCGTCCGGCTGACCCAGCCGTCCTCGAAGGGCGTGCCGTCGTTTTGCCAGGCGATTACATCGAAGTTCCCGTCGCCGCTTACCAGGTCGGGGTCACCGTCGCCGTCCAGGTCGGCGGCGTCCAAGGCGTAAACCAACACCCCCACCTCCCCCGCGTACCACTGCGTCCAGTCGTTCCCCAGGCCGTTGTTCTGCCACACGATGACCTCCCCGCCGGCTGTGCTGGCATCGCTGCTGGAGGCGATATCCAGGTCGCCGTCGCCGTCCAGGTCGGCCAGCACCACCGCGTTCATATCGGCGTCGTGCGTTCCCACATCGAAGCGCGTCCACGACCCGCCGTCGTTGCGCCAGGCAACCACCTCGTACGCCGCCCCGGTGCTGTGCCCCGAAACGATGTCCAGGTCGCCGTCGTTGTCCAGGTCGCCCAGGGCGACGGCATTGACCCCGCCGCCGGTCGTCTCAACGACTGGCTGGGTCCACGCGTCGCTGAAAGGGGAGCCGTCGTTCTCCCACAGGCGCACCGTCCCGCCGCCGGTACTGAGATTGACATCCCCGGTCACCAGGTCGAAGTCGCCGTCCCCGTCCATATCCCCCGCCGCAACCGCCAGCAGCCATTCCCCGGAGGGGGTGCTTCCGGCGCTCTGGCCGCTCCACGTCCCCTCGAAAGGCGTGCCGTCGTTGCGCCACACCCGCAGCGCCCCGCTCACATCGGCGGAGGCCAGGTCGGGCAGCCCGTCGCCGTCCAGGTCGGCGGCATCCAGCCCGTAGACGGTGTTACCGCCCGTGCTGCCCGCTCCGTTGCCGCTGTTCGGGAAGATAGCGGCGGGACGCGCGCGGGCGTTCTCCCACAGG
>DRKV01000203.1 GCA_011051635.1 Chloroflexota bacterium
GCGGGAGAAGCGCTTTGACGGCCTCCTCCACCTTCTCCGTGCCGGTCCCGTACTGGCGGATGCGCTCCCCGCCGCACTGGGGGCAGGTGCGCGGCATCCGGCGGCGGTATCCGCAGTGATGGCAGAGCAGCGCCCCGCTTTCGGTGTGATAGGTGAGGGGCGTGTCGCACTGCGGGCAGCGCAGCGTGTAGCCGCAATCCCGGCAGAAGACGTAAGTCGCCGTCCCCCGCCGGTTGAGGAACAGGATGGCCTGCTCGCCGCGCCCCAGCGTCTCCCGCAGGGCCTCCTGCAAGGGGCGGCTGAAGATGGAACGGTTGCCGGCTTTCAGTTCGGCGCGCATATCCACCACCTGGACGGGGGGCAGGCGGCGGGTCGTCACCGCTTCCCCGTCTTCGGCGTGCGCCAGGATGCGCTGCGGCATCTGGAGGTACTGCCACTCTCCCCGCTGGGCGCGGTGGAACGAAGCGACATCCGGCGTGGCCGACCCCATCAGGCAGACCGCCCGGCTCAGGCGGGCGTACTCCACCGCCAGGGTGCGGGCGTGGTACGAAGGCCGCTCCCGCTGGTAGTACGAGTCGTCGTGGCACTCGTCCAGCACAATCAGCCCCACATCGGCGAAAGGGGTGAAGAGCGCGCTGCGCGGCCCCACCACCACCTGCAAATCCCCGGCCCGCGCCCGCCGCCAGGTATCGTAACGCTCCCCCTGCGAGAGACGGGAATGCACCACCCCTACCACGCCGGGGAAACGGCGCAGGAAGCGGCCTACCGTCTGGGGGGTGAGAGCAATTTCGGGAACCAGGATGATGGCCTGCCGTCCCTGCGCCAGGGTCTCGGCGACCGCCCGCAGGTAGATTTCCGTCTTCCCGGAGCCGGTGACCCCGTGGAGGAGGATGGGGGGCGGACTGGTCCCGCGGGCTGCCTGCGCTATCTGGGGGCGGATGGCACCCCAAAGGGAGTCCTGGTCCGGCATCAGGGGGGGCGCGGTCTCCGGGGTGAGTTCCTGCCCCGAGAGGGGGTCGCGCAGCACCTCCTGTTCTTCCAGCGCAATCTGCCCCAGGGCTTCCAGGCGGCGCAAATCGGAGAGGTTCGCCCCCGTCCGGCGGTAGAGTTCCCCGGCGGGGAGGGGCGCGGCGGCCTCTTTCAGAGCCTCCAGAACAGCGGCGCGGCGGGCGCGGGTGGCGGGAGTGCTGCCCAAACTTTCCGTCTCCTGCGGGGGGCGCTGCGGCAGAAGGCGCGCCATCCGCTGGATGCGGGGACGGACGGCGGGGGGAGGCAGGCGGCTCTCGGCGGTGAGCAGACCGCGGCGCTGCAAGCCGCGCAGGGCCTCCCGCCAGCGTTTGCGGGGCAGGGCGTGCTCCAGTTGACCGCCGGTGAGCGGGCCGCGCTCGGCCAGAAGGCGCAAAATCTGCTGCTGGACGCGCCCCAGGCGGGCGCGTTGGCCGCTCTCGTGGAGGGCGCGCCCCGCGGGCGTCAAACTGTAGCGGGTCAGGACGCGCTGTCCCAGGCCGGGCGGGAGCATCAGGCGGATGCACTCCGGCAGGGGCGTCAGGCTGAGGGCGCTCAGGCGGCGCGCCAGGGCAATCTGGGTTTCCGTGAGCACCGGTTCGGCATCCAGGAGGGCTTCCACCGGGCGCGTCTTGGGGATGGCGCTGCTCTCCTTGACCCGCAGCACGACCCCCTGCACCTGCTTCTGCCGTCCGAAGGGAACGACCACCAGATGCCCGGCGCGCAAAGGCGCGGGGAACTCCGGCGGGATGTGGTAATCGAAGGCGCTCTCGACGCGGGGCACGTTGACGGCAATCTCGGCGTAGGGCATGGGGGGATTATACCCGGTTGGGAGGACGGTGGACGGTGGACGACAGACCACGGACGACGGTCAACGGTCTACCGTCTACGGTCGGTGGTCAGTGGTCGGTAGTCAACGGCCCACCGTCCACGGTCTACGGTCAACGGTCTGCGAGTCAGCGCACATCGCACTTAACCGTTGACATCCCCTCCCGAATGGATGATACTTGCCCCGCACGCAACCCACACTCCCGGAGGATTCCCCATGTTCTTGCGCCCTTACGACCCCGCCCGCGATTTCGAAGACGCCTGCCGCATCTGGAAAGAGGTCGGCTGGATGGAAGACGGGCAGGAAGAAATCGAAAAATCCTTTCTGGATGGCAGCACGGCCTGGGCCGCCGAATGGAACGGGCACGTCGAAAGTTTGGTGACGGTCGCGCCGGGGGAAATGCGCTATCTCGATGCCGACCTGCGCCTGGCCGCGGTGACGGGGGTGGTGGTCGGGCGGGTGGCGCGCAAGCAGGGGCTGGGAATGCGCCTGACGGCCAAAGCACTGGCCGAAGCCGCCGCCAACGGCGCCCAGGTGGGCGGTTTGAGCATCTTCGACCAGGGGTTCTACGACAAACTGGGCTTCGGAACCGGGGGTTACGAGCATTCGTTCACCTTCGACCCCGCCGACCTGACCGTTCCCAATCCATCGCGCCCGCCCAT
The DNA here is from genome assembly GCA_011051635.1 of Chloroflexota bacterium. GTDB lineage: Bacteria > Chloroflexota > Anaerolineae > Anaerolineales > DRKV01 > DRKV01. The sequence continues at coordinate 2,497 of DRKV01000203.1, forward strand.
CCGCCTGACGAAAGACGATTGGGAGCGCGTCCACGCGGCGCGGCGCAAGGGCCGCCGCGGGCACGGCTCCTGCATCCTGCATCCCGCCGGCCTGACGCGCGCCGATATGCTCTGGGAGAAGAAGGCTTTCGGGCTGGGCTACACCAACGAGGACGGGGAACTGACCCATTTCCTGTGGGCAAGCCCCAAAAACGTCGCCCACGGCCCCTACACCGTCTGGTGGTTGGTCTATCGGAACGGGGCGCAGTTGCTGGAGTTGTTTTCCCTGCTCAAGAGTTGGAGCGACCAGGTGCACACCGTCGAAATCGGCGAGCCGCCCGAAATCCAGATGCAGGATTTGCTGCGCCAGCCCTTCCGTACCCGGCGCACCCGTCGCGAGGGGAAGCACCGCCTGGAAAGCCGTGCTGCGGCTTATTATCAGTGGCGCATCCTGGATTTGCCCGCCTGCATCGCCTCCATGCGCGTCTCTGCGCCGCTGCGCTTCGCCCTGCACCTGCACGACCCCATCGGGCGCTATTTGCCGGAAAACGCCCCCTGGCGCGGCCTGACGGGGGAATACACCCTCTCCTTGGGGGAGACCTGCACGGTGCATCCCGGCGGGGAGACCGGGCTGCCCGTCCTGGAGGCCTCCGTCGGGGCGTTCACGCGCTGGTGGCTGGGAGTGCTGCCGGCCTCCTCCCTGGCGCTGACCGATGACTTCCAGGCTCCGCCCGCCCTGCTCTCCGCCCTGGACGAGGCCCTGTGCCTCCCGCAGCCGCATCCCAGGTGGGAGTTTTGAGAAGAGAAACGGAGAAAAATAATCGTGAAAAAGCACCGCGTTTTGCTCATTCTGACGGGAGCGTTTCTGCTCTACGCCGGGGTATTCATCTATCGCTCCAGTTTCACGGCGGGGGGAGCGCGCTACTTCGCCCTGCTGGACGACGCCATGATTTCCATGCGTTACGCCCGCAACCTGGCTTCGGGGTACGGGCTGGTGTGGAATCCGGGCGGGGAACGGGTGGAGGGGATTACCAACCCCTTGTGGACGGTTTACATGGCGCTCTGGCACCTGCTCCCCATTCCACCGCGGTTGATGAGTTTGCCGATACAGGTCAGCGGGGCGCTCCTGCTGGCCGGGACGCTGGCACTCGTCTATCTGCTCACGCTGCGCTTCACGCGGCGGCGCTGGGCGGCCTGGGCTGCGGTGGTGATGACGGGCTGGTACGCGCCCCTGGATACCTGGGCGTTGATGGGGATGGAGGTCGGGGCGCTGGTCTTCCTGCTGGCGCTGAGCGTTTACCTGGGGCTGAAAGCGGCTGAAGAAGAACGCTTCTCCCCCTGGCCGTACATCTGGCTGCTGGTCGGGACCCTGATTCGGATGGACATGGCGGTTCCCATGCTGGTGACGACCGCTTTCTGGGCCTGGCAGGACGCGCCCCACCGCAGGCAGCACCTCACCTGGGGAC
>DRKV01000204.1 GCA_011051635.1 Chloroflexota bacterium
CCGCCAGCGGCCAGTTGCACCCCGGTTCCCGTGCCGGAGGCAGTGTAGAAGCGCACCCCGCCGTGGGCGCGGGCGGTGAAAGTGTTGTCGCCCCAGGAGGAGGTGACTTCGGCACTGGACCAGACGAAAGAGCCTTGATGGGTGGCGCTGGCCTGCGCTCCGGCGGCGAAAGAGTAGGCTCCCAAGGCGGTGTTCTCGGACCCGCCGGGGACGGTGGAGGCGTTGGCGCTGGCGGTGTTGTGATAGCCGCCGCCCACCACGGAGCGGTCGCCGCTGGCGGTATTGGTCGTGCCACCACCCACGGCAGCATCCAGAGCGGTGGCCGAGTTGTTCTCCCCGCCGCTTACTGTGGCATACTGTCCGGTAACGGAGATGAGGCTCCCTCCGGCAATCGTACCGAAGTCTGCTGTCGCCTGGTTGAATAAACCGCCGCCGATGAAGGTATTGTCTCCACTGGCGGTGTTGTAGGAGCCGCCGCCGACGGTAGCAATCCGTCCGCTGGCGACGTTGTGGTAGCCGCCACCGCCGACGGTACTCCAATCGCCGCTGGCGATGTTGTTCCAGCCGCCGCCGCCGACGGTGCTCCAATCACCGCTGGCGATGTTGCCGTTGCCGCCGCCCACGGTACTCCTATCGCCGCTGGCGGTGTTGTACTCGCCGCCGCATACCGAAGCATACTTCCCGGTGACGGTGATGTTGTAACCGCCCGCAATCGTGCCGTAGGTGGCCGTCACGAGGTTGGATTCACCGCCGCCGATGACCGTACCGGTCACCAGAGCGGTGTTGCCAACCCCGCCGCCCACCGAGGCATACTCCCCGGTGACGGTGATGTTGTCCCCGCCGGCAATCGTGCCGTAAGTGGCCGTCACCAGGTTGGATGCACCGCCGCCGACTGTAGCCCCCCATCCGCTGGCGGTATTGCTGTCTCCGCCGCCGACGGTAGCATCTGTTCCGCTGGCGGTGTTGTAGTCTCCGCCGCCAACGGCACTCCAGGCGCCGCTGGCGGTGTTGCCGATGCCGCCGCCCACGGTGCTGTCCTCGCCGCTGGCGGTATTGCTGTCGCCGCCGCCCACCGAGGCATACTTCCCGGTGACGGTGATGTTGTACCCGCCGGCAATCGTGCCGTAGGTCTCTGTTACCAGGTTGGATTCCCCTCCGCCGATGGACGCCCCTTTGGAGGTCGCCGCGTTATTGCTCCCCCCGCTCACGGTGGCGAAGGGGGCGTCGCCGACGTCGGGGTTGTCGTTCCCGACCTGGTTGCCCAGCCCGCCGCCGACCGCGCCCCACATATCGGTGACGCGGTTCGGGGCACTCCCGTCCCCGCCGCCGGCGATGACCGCCCCGCCGACGCCCCCCGTGACGGCATTAGCCCCGTCCCCGCCGAGCAGGTTGGGGGGCGCGCCCGGCGCGAGCCGCAGCCCCGGCGCACCGTCCACGGCCAGCACCAGACTGACCGGGTCGGTCGTCCCCAGGAAGTTGGTGGAAGCGTTGAGGCCGCTGTTGCCGGTCAGCGACCAGTAGTTCGTGCCGCCGGTGTCGTCGTCGCCGCACTGCCAGACTGCGGCGCTGGCGTCCCACTCGGCAATCTGCCCGTTGGCGCAGGCCTGCGGGAGGCGGTAGGGCGCGGCCAGGCTCAGGGCGACATCGCCGCTCTCGCCGCCGCCGGTGAGACCCGTGCCGGTGTAAACGGCGGTGATGTCGCCGCCGCTGTCGGCGTCTGCGCTGCACTCCCACTGTCCCGCAGCCGCGTTCCAGGCGGGAATTTGCCCGTCGGCGCAGGATTGGGGCAGTCGGTAGGCCGTCGCCAGGCTGAAAGCGCCCCCGCTGAGTTCCAGCCCTGTCCCTGCCGTGTAGGTGGTGTCGTCATCCACCCCGTCGGCAAAGCCGGAGGGAACCCCGGTCAAGCCGCTCCAGGGGGCGGAGAGACCGTAAAGAGCGTAGGGCGCGGCGGTGAGAGGCTGCCGCGGCGTGAGGGTGGTGTAGGCTCCCGTGCTGCTGCCGGGGCGCACGGCTACCTCCAGCCAGCGGGCCTCTCCCCCGAAGGCCGCTCCGCCAAAATCCAGGCGGACGGTGAACAAGCCGTCCACCACGGCGACATCTTCCAGGGTGACAGCGCTCCCCACTGCGCTGCCGCCGCTGGCGTCATCGTAGAGGGTGAAGCGGAAATCGTAGGTTCCGTCTGCCGGGTTGCCGTCATCGGTCAAACGGCCCTGATAGGTGAAAGCGGTCTCCACCGTGGTCTGCGGGGCAGAGTATTGCGCCCGCGCCAGGCGCGGGCCGGTTATCCAGGCCGCGACCAGCGCCGCCGCCAGGACAATGGTGAACAGAAGTCCGCGTTTCATTTTGTTGCCTCCTTGCAACGTGAATAAGGAATGGTGATTTGTCCTCCCCCCTCAATCTTCCGGCAAACGGGAGGAGGGTTGCAACCGCGGCTGGATGTCACGCGTCGGGATAATCCACTGGAACCCTCGAGGGCGCGAGGGGAAAGTCCGGCGTGGATGGCAATGACGCGAGAAGGCGGTGAGTGTGTTGTTTTATGTTTGAACTCCCCCTAAAAGGAAAAGGACGCCTCGCAAATTGGTGGGGCAGAGACCTCCGAGATTCCTGCTGAGAGCCACCCTGGGAAGCGAAGTTGCCTGCGCGAGCCGCATTGCGGCAGCATCCCGGAGGTCTGACCGTTCTACCCCACTATTTCTTCCATATTGACCCAGAAAAAGCCGCTGCGTTGTGAGCGCAGTTTTCATTAACAACGATACATTAGTACTATACTCCAATCCCGCGAAAAGTCAACAAATTTTCGGGGGCTGAGAGAGCGCTTCTCTCCGGGCAGCCGCGGGCAGGATGGGGTACAATCAGTGTGGTCTCATCTGGGCGATAGTGTGTCCCGACCTGTACGCAGGCGGTGGTTGTTCTCCATGCCCCCATCCGATATTTCGTCTGCTTCCGCAATCTCTCCCTTGCCTGCCCCGTGGCAGGATTTGTTTGCGCGCCTGAATCACGTCGCGGCCTGCTACGATGCCAAAGTCCTCTTGCGGGATACGTTGGCATTACTGTGTGAGTTGTGCGGGGCTGAGTACGGGGCAATGTACGAATACCGGCCCGAAGTTCAGGAGGTGGTCTGCCGGATTCGGCATGGCACATGGTGCGATGACACCAAGGTATGTTTCCCCGTCGAGCGCAGTCTGCTGGCAGAACAAGCCACATCCCCCCAGATACGCTTTTTCCCCAATGTGCGGGCCGAGCCGGGCTGGAAGTACACGCCCGATTCCGACCTGCACAGGGAGGCCAAAAGTTTGCTGGTCGTTCCCTTCACCCGAAACGGCAAACTGGTCGCGGTGGGAGAAATCTTCGACCCGCAGGAAATCCCCCTGGAACAAATCGCCTTTGCTTCCGCCCGCCTCTCTACTGAAATCCATAAAGCCCTTCTAGCGCTGCAAAGCCAGCGGGACAATGCCCGCTTGCAAGCGTTGGTTGCCATCATCGGCGAACTGAATTCCACCCTGGACCGGGACCGTCTTTTGCGTTTGCTCATCAACTATGCCGCTGAATTACTGGACGCGGAGGCCAGTTCACTGTTTCTGATTGATGAGAAGACCGGCGAACTGGTACTGCACCTGGCGAGCAACTGGCAGGAAGTGCCCGTGGAGAAGATACGCGTGCCACCGGGTAAAGGCATTATCGGCGAGGCGGTCAGCAAGGAGGAACCTATCCTTGTGCCCCAAGCCGATACGGACAGGCGGCACTACCCCAAGGTAGATTTGAAGAGCGGTTTTGTGACACGTTCGGTACTGGCCGTTCCATTACGCTCCCAGATGCTCACCTTGGGGCAAAACATGGGGCAATACAAGGCACGCGTTATTGGGGGATTAGAGGCCCTCAACAAGCGTCACGGCAATTTCACGCAACAGGATGCCCGCATGGCGATTCTCCTGGCCGGTCAGGCAGCGACCATTTTGAGCGTCATTGACCTGTACGCGGATGCCAACGAGTTGTTCCTGGATGCCATTCAGGCGCTGGTGGCCTCGATTGATGCCAAAGACCCCTATACGGAAGGACATTCCCGGCGGGTGAGCGAATTTTCTGTGGCGATTGCGGAGGAACTCGGCTTGCCGCCAGCAACCATCCGCCAGGTGCGGGTCGGCAGTCTGCTACATGATGTCGGGAAAATTGGCATACCGGACAACATCCTGAAAAAACCGGGGCGTCTGACAAAGGAAGAATTTGCCCGCATGAAAGAGCACCCCGCTATCGGCGGCGCTATCATGCGGCAGGTACGCCTCCTGGAACACACCGTGCCCGCGATTGAAGAACACCATGAACGGCTTGACGGAAAGGGGTATCCGCGCGGCCTGATAGGGGAGCAGATTTCGCTCTTGGGACGCATCGTTGCCGTGGCAGACGTTTTCGATGCTTTGACTTCAGACCGTCCTTACCGCAAGGGATGGCGGGCGGAGGAGGCTCTTGCCTACCTGAACGAGCACGCGGGGACCCAGTTTTCGGCCCGCTGCGTGCGTGCTCTCACCCGCGCCTACGCTACGGAGAAAATCCGCATTCAAAAAGAGCGGGACGCGTAGTCCCGCTCCGATTGACAGACCGACAATTCTCCCCGGCTACCCTGTGCCGAGAGCGGCCAGCATTTCCTCGTTGGTACCGAACTTGAAAGTCGGCAGGCCGCGCTTTTTGGCTTCGGCCTCTTCGATTTCCGTCAGGCGCAGCCAATCGGCTTTGGAGATGACCGGCTGAGAGGCCTCTTGCAGGCGGCTTTCCAGGGCGGCCAGCGGGTCGCCGGAGGAAGGGGGGCGGGTCTTCAGGTATTCCAGGACGGCTCGTGCCCCGCGTTCCCCATCCTGGCGGGCCATGCCGACCAGCCCGTAACTGGCCTTGCGCGCCCACCCCGCCACGAAGACTCCCTCGATGGGGGCTTCCCGCTGCGGGTCGTAGGCTTCGTAAGAGATGCCGTCCACGGGGAAGCGCGGCTCCGGGTTCTTGACGAACTCGTTCCATGCTACGGGCAGGCCGAAACGCTCGTCCACCCGGTCGCCGATGCAAAAGATGACGGTATCCACTTCCAGGGTGCGGGTGGTGCCCAGGCGCACAGCCTTTGTCTCGCCGTTTTCCTTCAATTCCAGGGCGGTGTCTTCCACCTCCAGGGCGCGGACGCGTCCGGCTTCATCCCCCAGGATGCGTTTGGGAGAACTCAAGAAGGCGAAGGAGAAGCGGGTCTCCGAGACGGGAGGGTCGGCCTTCTCCAGAGCGGAGAGGATGAAACGGCGGGCGGCCTCCACGTCCTGGCCGACGGCTTCCATGCGGGGGCGGACGCGCTCCATTTCGGCTTCAAAGGCCTCCAAATCCAGGTAAGCAGCGATATGGGCGAACTCCGCCTTATCGAATTTAACCTCCGCGGGGCCGCGCCGCGCCACCGCGGTGACCGCATCTATCTTCCGGTCATGGGTCAGCCAGTGAGCGATGTCCACCATCACGTTGCCGACACCAATCAGGGCCGCGCGGCGTCCGATGAAAAATTCCATCCGGCTGTAGGGGGGCAACTGGTTGTAATGATATACTATGTCCTTAGCGTGATAGACCCCTTTCAGGTTTTCCCCTTCCAGCCCCAGCCATTTGGTGCCCTGCGCTCCGACGGTTACCAGGATGGCATCGAAACCCATCCGGCGCAAATCATCCAGCGTGAGGTTGCCGTTCTCCCCTATGGTCACGTTGCCGAAATAGGCGATGTTGGCCTCTTGCAAGATTTTGCGGAATTGCCGGCGCAAGCCGTTTTTCATGCGGTGCTTATCGTGATAAATGCCGTATTCCGCCAGGCCGCCGGGCTTGATATCCCGATTGAGCAGGGCAACTTTGACTCCGGCGGCGGCCAGTTTGCGGGCGGCATACAATCCCGCCGGGCCTGCGCCGACGACCGCTACGTAGCGCTGTGCTTGTTCCATACGCTTCCTCCTGAAGTTTGACTCTACGTGGGAAAGTGGGGCGGGTCTTCCCCCACCCTTCCCGCTTGTACCGATATTCGCCCGTCAGGGCGCGTGCATTATAGCACGGCGGCTGATTCTGGCAAAAGACCTGACGGGTTTCACAACCCCGTCAGGTCTGCGCCCCGTTACGCGCTTGCCCCCTTTGACATCCCCTGAGGAGATACGCTACGATGGATAACCCAAATGCCCCCCGCAAGAGACGCTGGTTGTGGCAGGGCCGCGTCAAAGAGGCCTTCTGGAGCATCGGCAGTTTGCTCTCCCTCCTGCTGAATGTAATCTTGCTCATCGTGCTCATCGTGCTGGCAAAGGAACTCTTTGCCCTCAAATCCGTGGTCGGCGACCAACTCATCGGCGGGCTGTACGAGAACTTCGTCCGCATGGATGAGGCCGTCATCGCCACCAATGTGACGGTGGAAGACACCATCCCCGTGCAATTCACCCTGC
>DRKV01000205.1 GCA_011051635.1 Chloroflexota bacterium
CGGGTTCCAGTTCGAGGATGTTCTGTCCTTTGAACCACGCTTCGCCTGCGGTGACTTCGTGGTTGGGGTGCCCCATCAATGTGTAGGCCAGGGTGGATTTTCCGGTTCCGTTAGGCCCCATGATGGCGTGGACTTTGCCTTGCTCGATGGTGAGGTTCAGCCCCTTGATGATTTCTTTGCCTTCGATGGCAACGTGCAGGTTTTTGATGACCAGGTCGGACATGGGATTAGGATGCTCCTTGCGTATGGGTTTCCTTGGGTGCAGGCAAATGACGTAGAAGGCGGCAGTTGAAACTGCACCAACATCTGCGAAGCCGCCCTTCGGCGGCTGGAATCCAACCTGCGGAGGCAGGTTTCGCAACGGTTGCTGCGACTTCCAGTCGCCGGAGCCGGAACGCATCTACAGGATTTACTTGCACCCGGTTTCTTCCGCGAAATGCTGCACAAGCGGTTTTCGGATTATTCTTGTCTTTTTACGGCGTTTACAGCGGGCTAGGCCAGCGGGATTATAGCACGGGCACTTGCGTGCGTCAACAATTTGTCATATAAAAATCTAGTATATTGACAAGGAAGGATGAGAACTGGTATACTGCCCGCGTTCATAAACCCGCGCGCGGTCCCGACGGGACCTGGAACGCGGCCTTTTTCTCCTCCCTGTCCGCTCCCGACAGGCAACTTATGGCTACGACTACCCGGCAGACAATCCTCCAGACCCTCTCCCGCAGGCAGCAATGCACCATCAAGGAGTTGGCCGAAGTGGCCGAAATCAATCCGATTTCGGTACGCCACCACATCACGCGCCTGGAGGCGGAGGGACTGGTGACTTCCAAAGAGGAGCGGCACGGCGTGGGACGCCCGCGTCGGGTCTATATGCTCACCAAAGCGGGGTTGGAACGCTTTCCCAGCCGCTATGTGGATATGACCGTGCGTCTTCTGGAGCAAATCAAACAGAATTTGCCTGCTCCGGTAGTGGAGCGCCTTTTCACGCAAATGGCACAAGATTTGGCGGATGAACAGGCCGTACAACTCGACCTGGAAGGCTTGAGCGTGGAGGAGCGCCTAGATGTTGTCAAGCAGGTTTTGAATGAAGAGGGTTTCGATGTGTATTGGGAGCAAAAGGGGAATGCCTACTACATTCATGAGACGACCTGCCCTTACTTGCACATCGGAGAGGCCCACCCGGAGATATGCTCCATGGATAGGACCCTGATTTCAACGCTCTTGCGGGTTCCCGCAGAACAAATCCATTGCCGCCTGGATGGCGATGACCGTTGTACTTATACCATTCCAAAGGATAACATTCCCGTCACCTGACTCTACTGTGTATTGGAGAACTTTTTATGAGTGAAAATGTGAGCACTGACAACAAGGCCGTGTGGGAGGCCGAAAGCACCCATCCTGAATTGGCTGAAGCCCTGAAAAAAGAATTGCGCCGCGTGGTGGACCCCGAAATCGGCCTGGACATCATCGCTCTGGGGTTGGTGCGCGACGTCCACATTGAGGATGACAAAGCCGAACTCAAAATGGTCTTGACGACGCCTTTCTGTCCCTACGGCCCTGCTATGCTGGAAGCCACCCGTCAGACAGCGGAGAACTTTTTGAAGCGTCCCACCACCATCGAGATGCTGGCTGACGTGTGGGACTTCTCTTACATGGAAGAAGGAGCCGGAGATGATTGGGGGTTATGGTAGTCCACGAATAGGTCCACGAATTGCACGAATAGACACGAATATCCCCCAACTCCTCAGCCCAGCAACCCCTAACCTCGCAACTCCCTCCCCCCCTAACTCGCCATGCCCACGCTCAATGACGACCTGACCTATTTGCAGTCTGCCGCAGAAAGCCTGGAGCAGTTTCTGCTCTCCGATGAGATTTACTGGCCCCTGGGAGGGCGGCGTACTGCTCATCTGCCGCGGCTCTCGCTTGGAGGGGTGTTGCTGGCTTCATTGCGCGCCGGCACCTACCCTAAAACGAAGGCGCAGCGCAGGCGTTGGGAGAACCTCACCAGAGATGTCGATGCCGTCCGCACCCGCTGGCGCGTCGCCTGGGAACGGAAAGCGCAGCGGGAATTCGAAGCACGGCTGCGCCAGTGGAAAGCGTATCTTAACGAGTATCGCGAAAATCCCGGCGCACAGGCGGGGTATTACCCCTACGAGGTGCGCCTCCGGGTCATGCTGGATTTACTGGCCGAGGAAATCGACCTGGGTTCCCTCCCCGAACACATCTCCTCGATGTACACCGGCCTGGATGCCCTGCTTCGGGCGGTGTTCGTTCCGGGCGATTTTGTCTGGGACGAAACGCTACAGGAAGGGATGCCCAAAGAGCGTTTCTGGTATCTCTACGGCAAACTGCGAGCGTAACGGGGTTGATGAAACAGCGGCATCTGCGCAAATACAAAAGCGGAGAGACGTGCATCTCTCCGCTTTTTCGTTGACGGGGGTCTTCAGGGGTTTACTGTTCTGCCTGGGCCAGGGCATCATCCAGAATCTGGCGCAACTGGGCTATCTGGGGGACGCCTTGAATGGGGGTCAGGGGAGTGTCGCTGCCCGTGATGTAGACGAACAAGGTCGGTGTTCCCTGGACGCCCAAATTACGCCCGTCGGAGAAGTCCGCGTTGGCTTGTTGAACGTATTTGTCGCTATCCAGGCAATCTCTGAATGCTTTGACGTCCAGACCGTCAATGTTTTCGGCGAAGGCAATCAGGCGTTTTTCCAGAAAGTCTCCTACGTTTTCGCCCGTGTGGTTGGCAAACAGGATATCGTGATACTCCCAGAATTTGTTCTGCTCGCCCGCGCAATAGGCGGCCTCAATCGCCGCCACGGATTCCTGTCCAATCCATTTGCCCATGGAGCGGTACACAAAGTAAACTTTACCGGTGGCGACATATTCCTCTATGAACGTCTCCTCAACCAGGTCGGTGAAAGCTTTACAGGCCGGACACTGAAAGTCGGAAAATTCCACAACGGTAAGCGGGGCGTTGGGGTCGCCCATGGTGTTGGCCTGATGCTGTGGCAGTGTCTTGAAATCGGGGACCACCACGTCGCCCACGGGTTGAGTAGCCTGCCGTATCGAAGGGGTAATCAGGATACCGGCGACAATCAGTACCAGACCGAGGACAATCATCAGAACGGTCATGCGCTGACGTTGCTGTTGCCTGCGGCGGCGTTCTCGCACCGACAGTTTCTTTTTGCTCATACTACCTCCTGGGTTGCGATGGGAATTTAGTGAGTAGCGGTTTGCACATCACGCTAAACGAAAAGCCTTCCATGAAACGCTGAAATTGGTGAGAATTTCCCGCGACGGGGTCTCGCGAGGAAACAAAAATCTGGTGTCCAGGGGCAGATTTTCCCACGGATTTTAGGGTTTGTCCAGTTCTGGCGCGGCGACTCTTGGCGTTTTCTCACAAATCTGCTTTGGAGATTCTCCCCCTGAAGGATATAGCCTGTGTTTTTACGGCGAAGGAGGCAGCAATCCGACTTGCGTCAAGATGCGCTCCAGCGCGTCGATATCAACCGGCTTTATCATCGTCAACAATGCGCCGGTTTCCTGGGCGCGTTGAGCGGTCTGGGGCTGGTCGTCAGAAGTCACCATGATAACCGGGATGTGCTGTAAACGCGGTTCCCGCCGCACGTAAGAAAGCACCTCGAACCCACTTACCCCCGGCATGTTGATATCCATGAAGATGAGGTCCGGCGTTTTCTTCGTCAGGGCTAACATAGCAGTACGAGAGCCGTAAACGGGATAGGCCTCGATGCCCAGCAATTTGAGCATGTCGCACATGCTGTCAGCGGTTTGGCGGTTATCGTCAATCACAAAAGCGATGGTCATAATGTGGCATCTCCTCAGACAAAGCGCATTGCTGTGCTCTCACGTCTCATTATACCGTAGAGCCTGTTCCTTTTGGATGGGCCAACGGATTGCACAAACATTGCAGTCAAGTGTGATGCGCCTACCCGCTCCACAATGTGAAGGCTGTCAGGCAGGCAGGGAGGGCGTAGAGCAGAGCAGCGCTCAGACGCAAAACGCGCCAATCGGGAGCCATCCCCTCGCGGATGCGCCCCAGATACCAGATTTGAAAGCCTCCCCACGAGAGAGACAGCAAGGGAGGCAGCCCCAGCCGTGGAGCAAGTCCCATCCCCAAGGCGGCTCCCATCACCAGCAAGGCGGCCCCTACCAGCCCGTTATGTACCCGTATTCCCTGCTCCCACCCCAGCCGGAGCAGCAGGGTGTGGTGCAGGTATTTGAGGTCCTGGGCGTAGGTTTCCAATTCCAGAGCGAGTCGGGATGCAATGTACAGCAAAGGCAGGGCGAATGTAACCATCGCCAGCAAGCGGTGCACCGTGCCGGTTTGCAAGGCAAAAGCCAATGCGGGGACGAGATTGGAACCGA
>DRKV01000206.1 GCA_011051635.1 Chloroflexota bacterium
AGGAGATACCGACTATACGCACTCAATCCGCCGCCGTAACCGCTGCTCCTCGCCACCAGTATGGCGGTGTTTTCCACAAAGGTGTTGCCCGTGACCGTGACATGCGGGCTGTAGGCGATGGACAGGCCGCCGCCCTCGCCATCCGCCCCCGTGCTGGCGAGGTTGTCCCGGAAAGTGTTGCCCTGCACCAAAACGTGCGGGCTGTACCAGAAATCCATGCCCCCGCCGGATGCCTCCGCGGGCCCATCGCAGGCCACATTCCCCTGGATGGTATTGCTCAGCACGCGGGCATAACCGCTGAACAAGAAGGAGACCCCGCCGCCGCGGAACCAACTTCCCTCTCCAACCGCGGTGCGGTTCCCCCGGATGTGATTGCCGCGCAGCAGGGCGTGCGGGCTGTACTCCAGCGCCACGCCGCCGCCGTAATTGCGGTGGTACGGGCCGGATATCCCGGCGGTGTTGCTCTCCACCGTGCTGGCGGTGAGGGTCAGTTGGCTGCCATAGGCATAGATGCCGCCCCCGTAGCCATCGAGGGTCAGCGCAGCGGTGTTGCTGTAGATGCGGCAGTCGTTGACCGTCAGGGTGGCGGTGTAAACGTAGATGCCCCCGCCCACGGCGTCTTCATCGCTGGAAGGTCTGCCGTCCAGCCCATCGGCGTTCCCGCGGGTGATTTGCAGCCCGTCCAGGGTGACGGCAATCCCCGGCCCGGAGATGAAGACCCCCCGGCGGGCGTTTTCGCCGTCCACCAGGGAGATGTGGAGCCGCGGGTCGCGTCCCACCGCCCCGGAGGGGGCGCCATCCCACCCGCCGTAGAGATTCAGACTGCGGGTGAGGGTGATGACCGCGCCCCCGCTGCCGGTGTAGGTCCCCGCCCCGAGGTAGAGCGTATCCCCCTCCCCGGCCTGCGCCAGCGCGGTGGAGAGAGTACAGGGCGCGGCCTGGGAGCAATCCCCCGCCCCGCCGGGGGTGACGAAAAAGGCCGCCCCCGCGGCCCGCGCGGTCTGGCCGGTGTGCGCCAAAAACAAGAGCAGCCCCGCCAGCAGCAACGCGCTGCCCGCCAGACTGCCCAATACACGCCGATAAGTGCCCATGGCTGCCTCCTGATGACGGCTGTGGTTGCACCGTCCCCAGGCACAGGATAGCAGAAAAGCGGGGGGAATGCAACAGACAACTGCTCACAGTTGTCCTACGCGGAGTATCCCCGCAGCGCGTTTTATCAGTCAACCAAGGTGGTCGGCTGCCTACTGCCCGGCCACCGAAAAATCCAGGATGACCGGCAGGTGGTCGGAGCCGATGTCCGGCCCAACGCGGCGGTTACGGACGCGGATGCCATCCGAGACCAGGACGTGGTCTATGGGGACGGCCAAGAGGGGGTGCAGGCCTCTCCAAGTGGGTTGCACACCAAAACCGCGGCGGCTGTCTTGCAAATCGGCATTTTTGAGCCACGCCCCGAAGTACGGCGACCAGGAAGTAGCGTTGAAGTCCCCGGCTATCATCCAGGGGTGGGGGAAACGGGCGGGAGAATCCGTCAGCGCAGCCATCTGGGCGTTCCGCACCCGCGTCAACATGCCGGTCTTCGGGGGGACGGTATGCACCACCACCAGCGTGACCATCTCACCCCCCAGCGCAACTCTGGCGACAATGGCGGGCAACCCCCACTTGCTCAGATACAGGATTTGCGAATCTGCAATCGGGTAGCGGCTGTAGAGCGCAATGCCGAAGTTATCGCCCCGCGGCACGGCAACGCGCTCTCCATACCCCAGCGCATCCAGGTTCAGGTCATCCAACCATCGTTGACTGACTTCCAGCAAGGCAACGAAATCGGCGTCGCTCGCCTCGATGACCCGGCGGGCGCGCTCGTGCTGTGGATTGGCGGTCAGGACGTTGGAGAGGAACAACCGGTAAGCAGGGGATTGCATCTCTGGAGCCTGCCGCGGGAAGAAAAGCGGGAGAATCAGACCTAGATTGAGGAGGGCCAGCCCCGCAACAAGGGACGCCCACCCCCAACGCTTCCCCAGCGCATAGACCGCCAGGAGAAGCACCGCCGCCCCCAGATACTGCACCCGAAAGTGGGAGAGCAAATCCAGAACCCACCACAGCCGCCCCAGGAAGCCGCCCAGCGTAGCCGCCGCCAGCCCCACCGCGGCTACGTGCGTCCCTGCCCAAAACAACCTGTCGAGGAAAGAAGTGCCGTGCATGGAGTAAGTGTATCACGTGTCACGTGCGGGGTGCGAGGTGCGGGTGTCAGCAGGAGGGATGTCTGAAAAACGTTCCTTTGTGTTATTCGTGTCCATTCGTGCCAATTCGTGGACTCAGGCAAGGACGCGATTGACCTCGTAGCGCTCTTCCAGTTCGTGGCGGAATTGGCGGGTGTAGAGGCGGTAGTAGTGCCCGCGCTGACGCAGGAGTTCGACATGGGTGCCGCTTTCCGTGATGCGCCCGTCTTCGATGACCAGGATGCGGTCGGCGCGGCGGATGGTGCTCAGACGGTGGGCTATCACGATGGAGGTGCGGTCTTGCAGGAGGGCCTCCATGCCGCGCTGGATGAGGGCCTCGGTGAGGGTATCCACGCTGGAGGTGGCCTCGTCCATGATGAAAATTTCGGGCTGCGCCAGGATGGCCCGCGCCAAACTGAGCAACTGCTTCTGCCCGGTGGAGAGCAGCACGCCGCCTTCCCCGACCTCGGTGTCGTACCCCTTCTCCAGGGCGGTGATGAACTCGTGCGCGCCCGCGATGCGGGCGGCCTCCTCCACTTCGGCGTCGCCGGCATCCAGCCGTCCATAGCGGATGTTCTCCCGGATGGTGCCGCTGAACAAATGCGGGGTTTGCAGCACCACCCCCAAACGCCGGTGGATACTCTCCAGGGTGTAGCCGCGATAATCGCGTCCGTCAATTCGGATAACGCCGCGGCGCGGTTCGTAAAATCGGCAGAGTAAGTTCACGATGGTGGACTTCCCGCCTCCCGTCGGCCCGACCAGCGCAATCGTCTCGCCGGGCCGGATGGTGAGGCACAAATCCTGAATGACGGGCTTGCGCTCTTCGTAGTAGAAATCCACGTGGTCGAATTCGATGGGGGCCATCAGGGTAGCGACAGGGCGGGCGTCGGGCAGGTCTTTGACCTCCGGCTCGGTATCCACCAGGGTAAAGATGCGCTCAGCGCTGGCGATGGCGCGCTGCAACTCCGAAAAGACGCGCGCCAAATCCTGCACCGGCCACAGCATGAAGGTCACGTAAGAGACGAAGGCATGGATACCGCCCACGGTCAGCGCCCCGCTGAGGGCCTGCAAGCCGCCGTACCACACGATGACGGCCAGCACCATCGCGGCGACGAATTGCACCGTCGGCAGGAAGAGCGCCGAGAGCCAGGCAGCCCGGTAAGAAGCGCGGTACATGCCGTGGGTCAGTTCCCGGAACTCGTCCAGGTTTTCTTCCTCCCGGTTGAGGGCCTTGATGACCCGCACGCCGGTAATCGTCTCGTTGTACGCTCCGGTGATTTTGGCGTTCATGCGGCGCGCTTCGCGGAACTCCCGCAGGATTTTCTTGCGGAACTGAACGGCGAGGTACACCAGGAGGGGCATCATGGCGAAGACAATCAGCGCCAGTTTCCAGTTGATGACGAGCATGAAGACCGTGGCGATGATGACGCTCAAAAAGCCCCACACCACGTCCAGCAAGCCCCAGGTCATCAGGTCGGCGACCCGCTCCGAGTCGGAGGTGACGCGGGTCATCAGACGTCCCACGGCGTTTTTGGCGTAGTACGAGAGCGAGAGGTCTTGCAGGTGCTCGAAAGTCTTCTTGCGCAGGTCATACTGGACGCGCTCGCCCAGCACCCCGGCCAGGTAGATGAAAGCAAAGACCAGCCCGGCCTGGATGGCCTGCAAAACCCCGTAGCGCAGGGCCAGCCGGTAGAGGGCCTGCACGTCGCG
The DNA here is from genome assembly GCA_011051635.1 of Chloroflexota bacterium. Lineage (GTDB taxonomy): Bacteria > Chloroflexota > Anaerolineae > Anaerolineales > DRKV01 > DRKV01. The sequence goes on from DRKV01000206.1 coordinate 3,927, forward strand.
CTGCATGATGCTCTGGTCAATGATGTCTTTGTTGATGTAGGTGAACCAGGAATCGAG
>DRKV01000207.1 GCA_011051635.1 Chloroflexota bacterium
ACACGCCGCAATACGTGGAAATCGAGTTCGAATCCGGCTATCCGGTGGCAGTGGATGGCGAGAAACTTTCCCCTGCCGAACTGGTCGCCCGCCTGAACGTGATTGGCGGGGTGCATGGTATTGGCCGCGCCGACCTGGTGGAAAGCCGCCTAGTGGGGATGAAATCTCATGGCGTGTATGAAACCCCCGGCGGCACCATCCTGATGGCCGCCCACAAGGAACTCGAATCCCTGGTGCTCGACCGCCAGACCATCCAGTTCAAGGACTTCGCCGCCCTGAAATACGCCGAACTGGTCTATGACGGCATGTGGTTCACCCCCCTCAAGGAGGCCCTGGATGCCTTCGTGGATGCCACGCAAGGCCCGGTCACCGGCACGGTGCGCCTGAAACTCTACAAGGGCAACATCATCCCCGTGGGGCGCAAGTCGCCCTTCAGCCTCTACCGCGAGGACTTCGCCACCTTTGGGCAGGAAGACGTGTACGACCAGTCCGACGCTGAGGGCTTCATCCATCTTTTCGGCCTGCCGCTCAAAGTTCGCGCCCTCAACAACCTGCCCATCGCCGGGCTGGACATGCCCAAACCGGATTACAGTCGCTTCAAGCGGGATTAGGGAGCAGTGAACAGGGAACAGGGATTCGGGAACAGGCCTAATCCCCGGTCCCCAATCCCCAATCCCTAATCCCTGACTCCGAAGGAGAACTCATGACCACCCTCTGGCACGGACGCTTTGAAACCGACCCCGACGCGGCCATGTTTGCCCTGAACGCCTCGCTGCCTTTCGACCGGCGCATGGCGGAGCAGGATGTGCGCGGCTCGCTGGCCTGGGCCGCCGCTCTGAAGGACGCCGGCGTGCTGACCCCCGAAGAACACAGCCGCATCGCCGAGGGCTTGCAGGCTGTCCTGGCGGAGTTTCGCGCTGGAAAATTCCCCTTCACCCCTGAAGACGAGGACATCCACACCGCGGTGGAGCGCCGCCTGGGCGAGTTGGTCGGCCCCCTGGCGGGGAAACTGCACACCGGGCGTTCGCGCAACGACCAGGTGGCGACCGATTTCCGCCTCTGGCTGCTGGACGCGCTGCCCAACCTGCAATCTGCCATCCGCGATTTGCAGGCGGCATTGCTGGAGAGAGCGGAGGCTGCCCTCACCCCCACCCCCCCACCCCCCCTCCCCCTCTCCCAGGGGGAGAGGGGGAGGGGGGAGGCCGTCAGGCCGGGAGGCGGGGGTGAGGTCCTCATGCCCGGCTACACCCACCTGCAACGCGCCCAGCCGGTGCTGCTCTCGCACTGGTTCCTGAGCCACTTTTGGCCCTTGCAGCGTGACCGCGAGCGTCTCGCTGACCTGCGCCCGCGGCTGGCAGTGCTGCCCCTCGGCTGCGGCGCGCTGGCCGGCACGCCCTACGCCATTGACCGCGCCGCGCTGGCCGCCGCTCTGGGCTTCGACGCCCCCGCGCCCAACAGCATGGACGCCGTCGCCGACCGGGATTTCGCCGCCGAGTTCCTCTTCGCCGCCGCGCTGACCGGCGTCCACCTGAGCAAACTGGCCGAGCAGGTCATCCTGTACACCAGCGCCGAGTTCGGCTTCTTCACCCTGGACGATGCCTTCGGCACCGGCTCCTCGCTCATGCCGCAGAAGAAGAACCCCGACCCCTTCGAACTGGCGCGCGGCAAAGCCGGGCGCTTGCTCGGTTATCTCACCGGTTTGCTGACCACGCTCAAAGGGCTGCCTTCCACCTACGATAAGGATTTGCAGGAGGACAAGGAGCCGGTCTTCGCGGCGTTTGATACGCTCATGGCGCTGCTGCCCGTGCTGGCCGGGGCCATCCGCACGCTGACTGCCCATCCCGACCGCATGGAATCCGCCCTGGACGACTTCATGCTGGCGACCGACCTGGCGGATTACCTCGTCGGGCGCGGCATCCCTTTCCGGGAAGCGCACGCCCTCACCGGTCAGGCAGTGCGCCGCGCTCTGGAAGCGGGAGTCCCTCTGGGGACGCTGTCCCTCTCTACATATCGCGCCATCCACCCCGTCTTCGACGAAAGCGTGTATCAGGTCTTCGACCCGCGCGCCAGCGTCGCCCGCCGCAAAGCCGTCGGCGGCACCGCGCCGGAGGCGGTCGAAGTGCAAATTCAGAATGCAAAAGGCAAAATTTAGAATGCCGAATTCATCATTCCGCATTCACCATTCATCATTCCCCAAAGGAGTTTCCCATGTCTCAACCTGTTGTTACCTGTCCCGAATGTGCTGCCGAAATCGAACTGGCCGCCGACACCGAACAGAACGAAATCATCGTCTGCCCCGATTGCGGCGTAGACCTGGAGGTCGTCTCCCTCGACCCGCCGGCGGTGGAACTCGCCCCGATGGAAGCGGAGGATTGGGGGGAGTAGGTCAGGGAGCAGGGATTAGGGAACAGGGAACAGGCTGCCTGATCCCCAATCCCTAATCCCCAATCCCCATCATCACCATGAACCACACACTTCGCATTGGAGTTCTCTACTCACGCCTGCGCGTTGAGGAAAAGTGGATTTTCGCCGCTTTGCAACAACGCGGCGTGGATTTCGACCGCCTGGACGACCGCAAAATCCACTTCGACCTGGATGACCCGGCCCCCTGGAAGCGGTATGACGCTGTGCTGGAGCGCAGTATCAGTTATGCCCGCGGGCTGTACGCCCTGAAGACGCTCAACGCCTGGGGCATCCCAACCGTCAACACCGCGGCGGTGGCCGAGGCCTGCGGCGACAAAATCGCCACGGCCAACGCCCTCGCCGCCGCGGGGGTGCCTCAGCCTGCCACGCGCATCGCCTTCACCCCGCAGGCCGCCCTGGAAGCCATCGAGACGATGGGCTATCCGGTGGTGCTCAAGCCGGTGGTCGGCTCGTGGGGACGCCTGCTGGCAAAAATCAACGACCGCGACGCGGCGGAGGCCGTCCTGGAACACAAGGCCGTGCTCGGCTCGTACCAGCACTCGATTTTCTACGTCCAGGAGTACATCGCCAAGCCGGGACGCGACATCCGCGCTCTGGTGATTGGCGAGAAGGTCATCGCCGCCATCTACCGCCATTCGCCGCACTGGATTACCAACACGGCGCGCGGCGGCGCGGGCGAGGTCTGCCCTGTGACGCCGGAACTGGAGTCCCTGTGCCTGAACGCGGCTCAGGCCGTGGGCGGCGGCGTGTTGGCCGTGGACGTGATTGAGCATCCCGAAAAGGGGCTGCTGGTCAACGAAATCAACCACACCCTGGAATTCCACACCGCCCAGCCCACCAGCGGCGTGGACATCGCCGGCGAGATTGTGGACTATGTGATTCGGATTGCGAAAGGATGAATAACGAATGCAGAATGATGAAGGATGAATGGCGAGTTCTGCATTCTGCATTTTGCATTCTGCCTTCTGCATTTTGCACTCTGCATTCCGCCTTCTGCATTTGACAAGGAGTTTCTATGCTCAAAGCAACCATCATCGGCGGCTCGGGCTACACCGGCGGCGAACTGCTGCGCCTGCTGCTCTTTCACCCCGAAATTGAGGTCGCGCAAGTCACCTCGCGGCGCAAACTGGGCGAATACGTCTATCAGACGCACCCCAACCTGCGCGGCCACACCCAACTGAAGTTCACCGCGCCGGACGATTTACAGCCCGTAGATGTTCTGTTCCTGGCGCTGCCGCATGGCGCGGCGCAGAAGCGCATCAACGAGTACGCGGCTGCCGCCAGGGTCATCGTGGATTTGTCCGCCGACTTCCGCCTGAAAGACCCTGCCGCTTACGAAACGTGGTACGGCAAACCGCACGCCGCCCCCGACTGGCTTGGCAGGTTCACCTATGGGCTGGCCGAACTGCACCGCGAGGAACTGAAAGCGGCGCGGTACATCAGCGGGGTGGGCTGCAACGCTACGGCGGTCAACCTGGCGCTGCTGCCCCTTCTCCGCGCCGACCTGCTGGATACCGGCAAGCCGGTCATCGCCGAGGTCAAAGTCGGCTCCTCGGAGGGCGGGGCGGAGCCGAACCCCGGCGCGCACCACGCCGAGCGCAGTCACATCGCCCGCACCTACGCCGCCTACGGCCACCGTCACACCGCCGAGGTGATTCAGGAGAGCGGCCTGAGCGACGTGACGCTGACGATGACCTCGGTAGACATGGTGCGCGGCGCGGTGGCGACCGTCCACGGGTGGGTGAAGCCCGGTGTGGCGCTCAAAGACCTGTGGCAGGCCTACCGCCGCGTCGCTGCCGAAAACCCCTTCCTGCGCGTGGTCAAAGAGCGCCGCGGCGTGTACCGCGTCCCGGAGGCGAAAATCCTGGCCGGGAGCAACTACGCCGACCTGGGCTTCGACCTCGACCCGCAGAGCGGTCACGTGGTCAGCATCTGCGCGATTGACAACCTGATGAAAGGCGCGGCCGGCTCGGCGGTGCAGGCGCTCAACCTGGCGCTGGGCCTCGAGGAAACCCTGGGATTGGAATTTCCGGGGTTGCATCCGATTTAGTGCGCTGTACCTTGTACAGCGTACAGAGTACAACATGGAGTGATTCATGCACAAACCTTCAACACCTGAAGCCCAGGCCACCATCATCGTCAAACTCGGCGGCACGGAGGGCGTGGATTTCTCCGCCATTTGCCGCGACGCGGCGGATTTGCTGGCGGAGGGGGCGCGCC
>DRKV01000208.1 GCA_011051635.1 Chloroflexota bacterium
ATCCGATGAAAGAGCAAGGAGGCCGAAATGACCCTGCGACGCATCACTTCTTTCGCCCTGTTGTCCCTTTTCCTTCTGACTGCGGCCTGCGGAGGGGGTGCGAAAACGCCGGGCCGTCCCCAAGTTGCCGGGACGCCCGATGCCCCGCCGACCAGCCCTCCCGCCCCGGCGGCGGCCTCGCCGCGCCCGCCGGCCGCGCCGACGCGCCCTGCTTCGCCTACGGCTGCGGCTACGCCGACCGCGGCGGCTTCTCCCACTCCCGCCGCTTCACCCACCCCGGAGATACCGCCCCTGGAAGCGCCTCTGGAGCGGGGGGACGTCAACACAGACCCCGACGGCCCCGTCTACAAAGTCCAGACCTGGCTGACGGCGCTGGGGTACGATGAGGTCGGTGTGGTGGACGGGGCTTACGGCGGCAAAACGGAGGCTGCCGTGCAGCACTTCCAGGAAGACCGGGGATTGCCGCCCACCGGCGTGGTGGACGAGGCCACCTGGGAAGCGCTGTGCCTGGCGGTTACCGCGGGGAACGTCGCCCCCACGGAGGAGGCCGCCGCGGGAGGCGGGGAGAGCAGCGCTTCCCTCAAGCAGGGCGACAGCGGGGCGGAGGTAGCCGCGCTCAACGCCCGTCTCTCCGAACTGGGGTACGATGTGTGCGGTATCCCCTCCCCCGAGGAATTCGGCTACGGCACTTTTCTGGCGGTGAGCCTCTTCCAGCGGGTGAACGGCCTGGAGACGGACGGCATCGTCGGTCCGCAGACTTCCGCCGCCCTCTTCGCTCCGCAGGCGGTCTCTTTCGGCTCCCTGCCGCCGGATTTCGAGGCCGTATCCGTAGGGGCGGTCAGCGGGAGCGGGAGCGATATGGCTTACGTGAAGAACGCCTTGTGGATAGCCGACGGGGAGGTGTTGCGGAAAATCGACCCGAAAAGCGGCACGGCGTTGAAGGAAGTCGCCCTGCCCAATTTGCCCTTCAATTATGTGTGGGAAGGCACGGAACACCCCATCTCCATGGATGCGCACAGCGTGGCGAGCGCGGGCAATTCCCTGTGGGTGGGCGGAACGGCCCACTTTGTGGACGGTACCGGGATGCCCGCCCCGATTGTGCGGCAGTTCTCCGCGGCGGGGAAGCCTCAGGATACCTTCCTGTACTTCTACAACACGATGGCGGGCTTGCAGCACATCAATTACGGCGAAGGAGATGTCGTCGGCCTAGCGCTGGACGAGGGCGGGATTGCGTGGGCTTTCATCGCGGGCCGGATGGGGCCTCCGCTGCTGTACGGCATCACGCAGGAGGGCAGCACGGTGCTGCAAACCGAGTTCTACAGCGACAACTTCCCCGATTTCGGGCACATCGCGCCCGCTGCGGGGCGTTTGTGGGTCGCAGCGGGGGATAGGAGAGGGAACACGGAGGTGCGTAGTGTCCTGGAGAACGGAACGACGGATATCCGTCTGCTGGGAGGCTGCGGCACGACCATCGCCTACGACGGGCAGCGGGTCTGGGTCGGCGGCGAAGGCCGTCTGGTCGGGCTGAACCCGACGAGCGGGGCGGTGGAGGCCACCGCCGGCATCGAGGGGAAAGTCACCCTGCTGACCTCGGACGGGGCGGGGCGCTTGTGGGCTGTGACCCGCACCGACGGCAAGTACATCCTGTGGAAACTGACTACGCGGTAGGTCGAAAAAAAGACTTCCGAGATTCTTAAAATCTCGGAAGTCTGGTTGCTTGCCGGTTCCCTGAGAAAGACTTCCGAGTTTTCCGAAGATTCGGAAGTCTTGCTTTTTGCCGGGGTCAGTAAGCCGATGGGAGTTGTTCGGCGGGCGGTTCGGGAACTCCGTACCCGCTCAGGGCGGTGTAGGTCAGCGTCCAGGCGCTCTGGATGAAGGCCTGCAGGATGCCGTTGAAGAAGATGAGAACGGGGAGATAGCCCACGAAGCAGAGACCCGCCATGAGCAACCCGCTGTTGGCGGCGTGTTCTCCTCCTACGATGAGTACCCCAACCAGGGAGGCGATGGCGACGCCCAGGGGAGCGGCAATCAGCAAACTGACGATTCCGCCGCCCACGAGGAGAATCAGCCCCATCACAATCATCTCGCCCAGATTGTCGCGGAAGACCTCCCAGCCGCGCTGGACGGCCTGCGTGATGCTCAGGTCTTCGACTACCAGGGCCACGTTGGCTTGCTGGATGACGATGCCGAGCGCCCATCCCACGGGGACGAGCAGGCACAACAAAGGCAGGATGCAAAGCATTCCGATTCCCAGAGTCAGGATGCCGAACACTAGGGCGATGACTCCCAGCATCCCGAAGATGACGAAGAAGACCAGACCGATGAGCAGATTCAACCCCACGACCCTCCAGAAGTAGGGCAAACTGACCTGCCAGACCTCGGAGAAGGAGAGTTTCTCGTCCTCTTTTTTGGATTTCGCCATCAGGGTGCCCTTTATCAGGCCGATGCGCCCCATGCTGCCGAGGACAATCGCCAGAATGACGAGTATCATCACCAGCACGATGAGACCGATGACGATTGCGGTGATTTGCCAATCCGGGATGCTCTGGAAGAAGCGCTCTACGGCAGGAGGAGGATTCTCGCCGTTGAAGCGGTAGTTGATTTGCCCCCCGCTGGAGCCGCCCTGGGAGGCGCAGCCCGCCAGGATACCGAACAGCCACAAGATTTTGTGTTTCCAGATGGTTTGCCATGCGTTGGAAAGGATTTCGCCGTAGTCCATAAGAACCTCCGTGGAGTTGATGCGTTTTCAAGACCTGACGGGTTTCCAAAACCCGTCAGGTCTGGGGTTCGATACTACCATGTACGCTACTCCCACTCGATGGTTGCAGGGGGCTTGCTGGTAACGTCGTATACCACCCGGTTGACGCCGGGCACTTCGTTGACGATGCGGTTGGCGACGCGTCCCAGCAGGTCGTAGGGAAGGCGCGCCCAGTCGGCGGTCATGAAATCTTCGGTCGTGACGGCGCGCAGCGCGATGACTTCCTCGTAGGTGCGGTTGTCGCCCATCACGCCGACGGACTGCACCGGCAGGAGGACGGCAAAAGCCTGGGATGTGCCGTACAGTTCGCCCTCCTCCGTGGTGCGCAGGTGCAGCAGACCGGCGGCGCGCAGTTCCTGGGTGAAGATGGCATCGGCGGCGCGCAAGGTCTCCAGCCGCTGGGGGGTGATTTCTCCCAGGCAGCGCACCGCCAGCCCGGGGCCGGGAAAAGGCTGCCGCCAGACCATCTCGCGGGGCAGTCCCAGGGTTTCGCCGACGGCGCGCACCTCGTCTTTGAAGAGGTAGCGCAGCGGCTCGACCAACTCGAAGCGCATATCTTCGGGCAGGCCGCCGACGTTGTGATGGGTCTTGATGCGGGCGGCCTGCGCTCTGTCGGGGGCGCTGGATTCCACCACGTCGGGGTAAATCGTGCCCTGCACCAGAAAACGGGGCATTCCCAACTGGCGGGCTTGGGCCTCGAAAATGCGGATGAACTTCTCCCCGATAATGCGGCGTTTTTCTTCGGGGGCGGTCACGCCACGCAGCGCTCCCATGAAGTCCGCCACGGCATCCACCACCAGCAGTTCCACGCCCAGATTTTCGTGCAGAGCGCGCTGGACGTTGGCGCGCTCGTTTTGGCGCAGCAGGCCGGTATCCACGAAGACGGCGGTCAACTGGTCGCCGACGGCGCGCCCCACCAGAGCGGCGGCGACGGTGGAATCCACTCCCCCGCTGACCGCGGCCAGGACTTGCTCCTCCCCGACCTGCTGACGGATGCGGGCGACGCTCTCCTCGATGATGGATTCCGGCGTCCAGTCGGGGGTTGCGCCGCAGATTTCTACGGCGAAGCGGCGCAAGATTTCGCCCCCGCGGGGGGTGTGGTGTACTTCGGGGTGAAACTGGACGCCGTAGTAATGCCGCCGCGGGTCGCCGATGGCCGCTACGGGGGAGTTGTCGGTCTCGGCCAGGGGGATGAAGCCGGGGGGCGGCGTCTCGATGCGGTCACCGTGGGACATCCAGACGCGCTGCTTGCCCTCCGGGAGGAGGGGGTTGGGACGCAGGGGGCGCAGGATGGCGGGGCCGTACTCGCGCTTGCCGGAGGGAGCGACCCGTCCACCCAGGGCGCGGGTCAGCGCCTGCATCCCGTAGCAGATGCCCAGAACGGGCAGGCCGGATTCCAGCACCCAGGCAGGCACCTGCGGGGCGTCGGGGGCGTAGACCGAGGCCGGTCCGCCGGAAAGGATGAAGCCCCTGACCTGCGGGGTGAGCACTTCTTTCCGCGGGACGCTCCAGGGATGCAGTTCGCAGTAAACGTGCGCCTCGCGCACCCGCCGGGCAATCAATTGCGAGTATTGCGAGCCGAAGTCGAGGATGATGATGGTGGGGTGAGGCATGGGGAGGTGATGGGGTGGGGAGATGATGAGGTGAGGAGATGATGAGATGATGGGGTGATGGGGTGGGAAGCAGTCGTTTTACCCACTCACCCAGTCCCCAATCCCCCCTCACTCCAAAAACGTAATGCGGTCGCCGTCCAGGGAGGCTACCGGGGCGAGGGATTCAATCGGAACGCCGAGAGGCTCCAGGGAGGCGCGGCCCTGCTCGAAGGTCTTCTCCACCAGGGTGCCGATGCCCACTACTTGTGCGCCGGCTACCTCCGCCAGGCGCACCAGCCCCAGGATGGTCGCTCCGGAGGCCAGGAAGTCGTCAATGATGAGGACGCGTTCCCCGCCTTGCAGGTATTCCGGCGAGATAATCAACTCCACCATGCGCCCCTTGGTGTGCGAGGGAGCCAGGGTGAGGAAAACCTGGTCGGGCATGGTGATGGGTTTGTGTTTGCGGGCATACACCACGGGGAGGCGGAGGTGCTTGCCGGTCATCAAGGCGGGGGCGATGCCCGAAATCTCGGCGGTGAGGATTTTCGTCGCCCCCACGCGGGCAAAGCGACGCGCCAGTTCCGCCCCGCAGGCGTCCATCAGGAGCGGGTCAACCTGGTGGTTGATGAAGCCGTCCACTTTGAGGATGCCGTTTCCCAGGTTTTTGCCTTCCCGCAAGATGCGTTCCTTCAGTAGTTGCATGAGGGTCTCCTGAAAAAAGTTTGAAAGTGTGCAAGTGAGAAAGTATGCAAGTGTGCAAGCGTGGTCGCTTTCTGCGCAAGACATGCACCGGAAAACTTGACTGCACAACCTGGATTGTACAATGCTTGGAGCGATTGGGCAACAGAATGGTAAAATTGACGCCTGATGATTCCCGTTCTGCATTGTAAATAAGCGCATCCGGAGGCAGTGCTCGTGACTTTCAAGATAATGCTGGTGTTGGCATCCCGTTCTCCGCGACGGCGGCGACTCCTTTCTTTGGGTGGGTGGATGTTTCACGTTCTGGCCGCCGATGTGGATGAAACGCGGCTGCCGGGTGAATCTCCCGATGCGTTCGTGCGCCGTCTGGCGCGTGAAAAAGCATTGGCGGTTGCCCCCCAAACGCGTCCGGGCGCGGTCATCATCGGGGCGGATACCGCTGTCGTAGATGGAGAAGACATCCTGGGGAAACCCGCCGATATGGCCGAAGCGGAGCGGATGCTGCACCGCCTGCGCGGACACACGCACCAGGTTTACACCGGGATTGCGGGCTATCGTCCCGCGGATGGTTTCTTCGTGGATGATATGTGCGTTACCGAGGTTCCCATGCGGGCTTACTCGGATGAGGAAATCAACGCTTACCTGGCGACAGGCGACCCGCTGGACAAAGCGGGTGGATATGCCATTCAGCATCGCGGTTTTCATCCCGTTGCGGATGGGGGGCTGACGGGCTGTTATGCCAATGTGGTGGGGTTGCCCCTGTGCCACTTGGTGCGGATGCTCAAAAAACTGGATGTGCCTCCCCTGGCGGATGTGCCTCGCGCCTGTCAGAATGCTTTGCATTACCGCTGTTCCGTCTACCAGGCGGTTTTGCGGGGGGAAGCATGAAACGGATGTATCTCCTCTTTCTCCCGGTGATTGCCCTCCTCATCCTGGGGGCGTGCAGCCCTGCGGAGCGCACGCCGTCGCCTTCGCCCACGGTAGCGTCCACGCCGACGCTGGCCGCGCCGGGAGTACACGTCACACCTGCCCCGGATGTCACCGCTGCTGTGCAGGCCTACCTGGATGCCTGGAAAGCGGAAGACTACCCCGCTATGTACGCCATGCTGACCCAACTCAGCCGGGATGCCATCACGGAGGAAGAATTCACCGCCCGCTACCAGCAGGTGGCGGTCGAAGCGGCTCTGAGCGGAGTGGATGCCGAAATTTTGCAGGCGCTTACCACTCCCCGCCATGCCCAGGCAGCCTACCGCGTCACCCTCCACAGTGTGCTGGTGGGCGACATCCAGGCCGAGACGATGATGAATCTCTCGCTGGAGGAAGGGGGATGGCGCGTCCAGTGGGACGATACCCTCATCCTGCCGCAACTGGCGAATGGCAATTACCTGGTCATGCAGCGCTATGTCCCCGGTCGTTCCAACATCTATGACCGTGATGGTCACGCCCTGGTTGCTCAGGCCGATGCCGTTTCTGTGGGATTGAACGCAGCCGAAATAGGGAAGAAAAAACAAGAGGACTTGTTGACTCTCCTCTGGCAGGCCTTTGGACGCCGCCCGGATTTGCACCCTTCCATTTTGGGGCCGCGGGTGGACCTTTACCGCTCTTACGGCTGGTACCTGCCGATTGGAGAACTCTCCACCGATGCAATTGCCCCTTACCGCCGCTCCCTGGAAAGTTACTCCGGCGTGGTCTTGCAGCCCTACCGGGCGCGGTATTATTTTTCCAGCGGCATCGCTCCCCACGTGCTCGGTTACGTCAGCGCTATTCAGAGCGACGAGAAAGATGACTACCTGCGGCGGGGGTACGCCCTGGACGAACGCGTTGGGCGCGCCGGCATCGAGCGCTGGGGAGAACCGTATCTTTCGGGACAACGCGGCGGCGCCCTGTACGTCTTCGATGCCAATGGCAAGGTGGTCACGAAACTGGCCGAGCGCGAGGCCGGCGTTCCGCAAGCCATCACCACCACGCTGGATAAAGACCTGCAACTGGCCGCCCAAACGGCCCTGGTGGGATACAACGGGGCGATTGTGGTCATGGAGCGGGATACGGGGCGCATCCTGGCGATGGCCTCCTCTCCGGGCTTCGACCCCAATGCTTTCGAATATCTCAACCCCAACAGCGGCGGTTTGCTGGAATTGTTGGGGAATCGGGACGCCCCTCTCCTGAACCGTGCCACGCAGGGGCAGTATCCGCTTGGTTCAGTGTTCAAAATCGTGACGATGGCCGCCGCGCTGGAGAGCGGCGTCTATACTCCGGAGTCCACTTACCAGTGCGGTTACTTCTTCGATGAACTGCCCGGTGTGCGCCTGAACGACTGGACGTATGAGCACTACCTGGATGACGGCAAGACCTCGCCCAGCGGATTGTTGACCCTCCCGGAGGGCTTGATGCGCTCCTGCAATCCCTTCTTCTGGCACATCGGCCTGGATTTGTTCACCCACGGCTACGAAACCGCGGTGGCGGATATGGCCCGCGCCTTCGGGCTGGGCAGCCGCACGGGAATCTACGGTCTGATGGAAGACGAAGAAGAGCCGGGACAAATCCTCAACCCGCGCGAGCCGATAGATGCGGTCAACAACGCCATTGGACAGGGAGGCACCCTGGTTACGCCCTTGCAGGTGGTGCGTTTCATCGCCGCGATTGGCAACGGGGGGACGCTCTACCGTCCGCAACTCATCGAGCAGATTGGCGCGGTGGGGGAAGAACCCTCTTACACCTTTGAGCCGAAGCCCGCCGGCGTTCTCCCGCTCAGCCCCGAAAATCTGGAGACCATCCAAAATGCGATGGTCAGCGTGGTCTCCAACCGGCGGGGGACGGCCTACTTCGTCCTGGGAAGTTACAGCAAGAACTATCGCATTCCGATTGCCGGCAAGACCGGCACGGCGCAGGATACGCCCCGCGACCCGCACGCCTGGTTCGCCGGATATACCTTTGCAGAACGGGAAGACCTCCCCGATATTGCCGTCGTGGTGCTGGTGGAAAATGGGGGGGAAGGCTCCGAAGTGGCCGCGCCCATCTTCAAGGGAATGGTGCAAAGTTATTTCCAGGGGACGCGTTCGGTTTTCCCGTGGGAATCGAGCATTGGGGTGTGGAGACCGACACCGACTCCAGAACCGGAGGACGCCAATCCCTGACATGCTGCAAGGCCGCATCATTCGCACCCAATCCGGTTTTTATACCGTGGAGACGGACGAGGGGAAACAATGGGTGTGCCGTCTGCGGGGACGCCTGAAGCGCGGCCCGCGCACCGGCGATATTGCTGCTCTGGGCGACGTGGTGCGCTTCCGCCGGGTGGATGCCCATACCGGCATCATCGAGGAGGTGCTGCCGCGGGAACGGGCGCTGGTGCGCCTGGCACCCACCGCGCGGGGAACATACCGGCAAGTTATCATTGCCAACCCCGACCAGGTTGTCTTCGCCTTTGCCTGTGCCCAGCCCGCACCGCGTTTTGGGATGCTGGACCGTTTTCTGGTGATTGCCGAGAAGCAGGGAATCCCTGCCCTCATCCTGGCAAACAAAGTGGACCTGGTAGGCGAAGAACGGGCGCGGGCGATGTTCGAGATTTATCCCCCCCTGGGGTATCCGGTCATTTACACTTCGGTCCCCTGGGAGTTCGGATTGGATGCATTGCGCGCCCGTCTGACGGGCAAAATCTCTGCTCTGGCCGGTCCTTCGGGGGTGGGGAAGTCCAGCGTGCTGAACGCTATCCAACCGGGCCTGGGGCTGGCGGTCAGCCATGTTAGCGAGGCTACCCAAAAGGGGCGGCATACCACTGTGGTGCGCGCCCTGTATCCGCTGGAGGGGGGCGGATACGTGGCGGATACGCCCGGGCTCAAATCCCTGGGATTGTGGGATATCGAGCCGGAGGAACTGGACGGCTACTTCCCGGAGATGCGCGACCTGGTGCCGTTTTGCGAATATAACGATTGCACCCATCTTGATGAGCCGGGCTGCGCGGTGCGTGCTGCTCTGGAGGCAGGCAAAATTGCGCCCAGCCGTTACCGCTCTTACGTGCGGATGCGCCTGGGCGAAGAACGGGAGAGCCTGCTGTGAACCTTTGGACAGGGATAGAGAGTAGAAGATTCAGCACCCTTATCCGGTGCGATACGACGTTACCTGGTCAGGTGGTGTATAATCGTGCAGAAAATGTGATACAAAAACATTGCCATTTGTCTCAAAATGGCATATGATTAGTAGTTGGAGCCCATTTCGGAGATTTCCGAGTCTGTCACCGTGAGGCAGGAAACGCCACACCAGTCTTTCTCGCGGCAGGACATCACCCATGAAACTGCCCCTGGAACTTTATGTACAGGTACTTGACCGGGGAACAACAGCGAAAGACATGTGAAGAAATCGGGTGAGCCGTTTGGGAACGGCGACTTCCGCCGTTCCTGCGGGATGTTAACGCGTGGCGGCGCACTTCTTTTGCCGTAGCAGCAGGCAGTCGTAGAACGAATTTTCATCGAGGAGGAAGACGTTGGACAACCGTAAAGTCATTTTGGAAATCAAGAATTTGCGCACGGAGTTCGATACGCAAGACGGCATCGTCCATGCCGTCAATGGTATCTCGTACAACGTGCATGAGGGCGAGGCAATTGGCGTGGTGGGAGAGAGCGGATGCGGCAAGAGCGTTTCGATGCTTTCGGTGATGCGCCTGCTGCCGGAAAACTTCGCGCACATCAAGGCCGATGCGATTAACTTCTACGGACGGAATTTGTTGGAACTCTCCAAAGATGAGTTGCACAACATCCGTGGCAGCCAGATTGCCATGATTTTCCAGGACCCGATGACCTCCCTCAATCCGGTCTTGACGATTGGCTTCCAACTGAAAGAGCCGCTCAAACTGCACTTGGGGCTGAGCGAAGAAGAAGCCACCGAACGGGCTGCCGAATTGTTGAAACTGGTGGGTATTCCCGAAGCAGAAAACCGTCTTAACGACTATCCGCATCAATTCTCCGGCGGTATGCGACAGCGTGCCATGATTGCTATGGCGCTGGCGTGCAATCCCAAATTGTTGATTGCCGACGAGCCGACCACCGCGCTGGATGTGACCATTCAGGCGCAGATTGTAGAACTGGTGAAGCGCCTGCGCGAACAATTCGGCATGGCGCTTATCTGGATTACGCACGACCTGGGGGTGGTGGCCGGGTTGGCGGAGCGCATTCTGGTCATGTACGCCGGTTACATCGTGGAAGATGCTCCGGTGGACGAACTTTACGCCAATCCGCTGCACCCCTATACGGCGGCTTTGCTGCGCTCGCTACCGAAGATGGATAGCAAACGCGCCGAGAAATTGGAAACCATTGAGGGGCTGCCCCCCGATTTGATTGCACTGCCGAAAGGCTGCCCCTTTGCGGCACGCTGCAAATTCGTACAAGATAAGTGCCGGGCTGAGAATCCGCCGCTGATAGAGCGTGCTCCCAACCATTTTGTGGCCTGCTGGATTGACATGGAAACAGGTGAACTGCGATGAGCCAGGACAACATCCTCCTTCGTGTAGAAAAATTGACCAAGCACTTCCCCATCACGCGCGGCATCGTGATTCAAAAGCAGGTCGGCGCCGTGCAGGCGGTGGATAAAGTTTCCTTCTTCGTGCGAGAAGGCGAAACCCTGGGGCTGGTGGGCGAAAGCGGCTGTGGAAAATCCACAACCGGGCGCACCATCTTGCAACTGTACCGCCCCACCTCAGGCAAGGTGTATTTTCGCGACCAGGACCTCACCCAACTGGAAGGAGAGGACCTGCGCCACATGCGCCGTAACATGCAAATCATCTTCCAGGACCCCTATGCCTCCCTGAACCCCCGCATGAGCGTCGGCGATATTGTGGCCGAGCCGCTGGAAGTGCACCGCATTGGAACGCGCAAGGAGCAGCGCGAGCGGGTCAAGGAACTCCTCAATCTGGTGGGGCTGAATCCCTACTTCATCAACCGTTACCCGCACGAATTCTCCGGTGGACAGCGGCAGCGCATCGGTATTGCCCGCGCCCTGGCGCTCAATCCGGAATTCATCGTTTGCGATGAGCCGATTTCGGCGCTGGATGTCTCCATTCAGGCCCAGGTGGTCAATCTTCTGGAAGAATTGCAGGAGCAGTTCGGCCTGACCTATTTATTCATTGCCCACGATTTGAGCATGGTGCGGCACATTTCCAATCGCATCGCGGTCATGTACCTGGGCAAAGTGGTGGAACTGGCCGAGCGGAACGAGTTGTACGCCAATCCTCTCCATCCCTATACGCAGGCGCTGCTCTCCGCGGTACCGGTACCCGACCCTGTAGTAGAACGCCAACGGCAGCGCATCATTTTGCAGGGCGATGTTCCCAGCCCGGTCAACCCGCCTGCTGGCTGTCGTTTCCATCCCCGCTGTCCTCTGGCGCAGGAAATCTGTTCGCAAGAGGAGCCCGAATGGCGGGAAATCGCTCCCGACCACTGGGTGGCTTGCCATCTGGTGTAAAGGGCCGCCTGCCCAGATTTTGGCGAATCGCAGGCTTTGAGATACAATTGACGTTAGTATGCGTGTCCGCAGACACGCTTTCCGCAAAAAAACACAAGATACATTTTACGAAAGGAGGTGATGCCTTCCTGTAAGAAAACCGCGTAGTTTCTTCTGTACTGGGGCAGAACGCCCAAAAATGTTGTCCCGCACTCCCGGCTGCATTGGCCTGGAACGCCGGACCATCCCATTCGTTAGTTCCTGACTTTGTTTAGGAAGGAGAAGATTGAACCATGAATCTGAAGAAGAGTTTTTCCTTCGCCTTTGCGTTCCTGATGATTGCCAGCCTTCTGTTGGCTGCTTGCCAGCCGCAGCAGGTTGAGGTCGTCAAGACCGTCGTCGTCACCGAAGTGGTGGAAAAGGAAGGTAAAGAGGTTGTGGTCACCCAAATCGTGGAAGTGACCCCCGAACCTGAAGTGGTGGAACAGCCCGTTACCCTGGACTGGAACTGGGGCACCGAGCCCCCCACCATTGACCCCTCTCTCGCCACCGACACCACCTCCGTGGATGTCATCCACAACCTGTTCGTCACCCTGACCCAGTTCGACCCGGTAACCGGCGCACTCAGCCCCTACCTGGCGACCTCCTGGGAAAGTGGTGAGGATGCCGATGGCAACCAGACCTGGACCTTCCACATGCGCGACGACATCCAGTGGGTGAAATACGACCCCACCACCGGCGAGACCTCCGCGGTGATGGATGACGAAGGCAACCCCCGCTACGTGACCGCCTTTGACGTGGAATATGGCGTGAAGCGCACCCTCGACCCGGCCACCGCCTCCGACTACGCCTACGTTGATTACATCATCAAGAACGGCCAGGCCGTCAATGAAGGTGCCGAGGGCGTCACCGTGGACGATATCGGTGTCAAGGCGCTGGATGCCACCACTGTGCAGTTCACCCTCGAAACCCCCGCTGCTTACTTCCCCTCCATCGCCGGTATGTGGGTGAACGCCCCCATGCCGCAGTGGGCTATCGAAGAATGGGGCGACAAGTGGACTGAGGCTGGCCTCATCAACACCAACGGCCCTTACGTCCTCGAAGAGTGGATTCACGGCGGCGAACTCAACCTCGTCAAGAACCCTCTGTGGATTAACGCCGACGACGTTCAGATTGAACGCATCCACGGCGTGATGATTACTGAGGCTTCCACCGCCTTCGCCCTCTACGAGAACAACGAACTCGACAGCACCGGCGTGCCGCTGCCCGAAATGGACCGCGTCAAGGCCGACCCCGTGTTGAGCGCCGAGTACCACAGCGCCCCCGTGCCCTGCACCTACTACTACGGCTTCACCAACAACAAACCGCCGTTTGACGACGTGCGTGTCCGCAAGGCCTTCGTGCAGTCCATTGACCGCCAGGGCCTGATTGACAACGTCCTCAAGGGCGGCCAGATTCCTGCGACCTCCTTCGCTCCTCCGGGCATCTTCGGCGCCCCTGCACCCGGCACCGTCGGCCTGCAGTACGACCCCGATGCCGCCAAGGCCTCCCTCCAGGAATACCTGGATGAGAAGGGCATGAGCCTGGATGACTTCAACGCCATGGGCATCACCCTGATGCACAACACCAGCGAAGGGCACGCCCAGATTGCTGCTGCCATTCAGCAGATGTGGAAGGATGTCCTGGGTGTGGATGTCAAGGTCGAGAACCAGGAATGGAAGGTTTACCTGACCACCATCAAGAAGACCACGCCGCTGGACGAGATGCCGCACATCTGGCGCCTCGGCTGGTGCGCCGACTACCCGGACGAGAACAACTGGGTACACGAGGTCTTCAACAACCAGGCTGGGGCCAACCGCCTGCGCCGCGGCTGCGTGGATGACACCTGCACCGAAGCCACTCCGCTGAAGTTCGACGAACTCACCATCCAGGCCCAGCAGGAATCCGACCCCGACAAGCGCGCCGAACTGTACTATGAGGCCGAGAAGCAACTGGCCGAAGTGGAAGCGGCGTACGCTCCGATTTACCACTACACCAGCACCAACGTCACCAAACCGTGGCTGACCCGCAACTTCCCGCCGCTGGGTGGTGTGGACTTCTTCAACTGGAAACTGGACATGGACGCCAAACTGGCGGCCCAGGGTAAATAACCCTTCCCTGTCCCCACTGCGAGAGGCCGGAGACAACTCCGGCCTCTCCCTCGCTGGGGATTGGTGACTGGGTATTAGACATCAGCAGTCTGTCACGATACGGGCGGCTGGTTTCTAATCTCCAATCACGCAATCTCCACTGTATCCCTATCCTACGGCGAACCCTGAGGAAGAGAAAATTATGACCCGTTACATCATCCGTAGAATCCTGGGCTTCATTCCGGTTTTGTTTGCCATCGCGCTGTTCACCTTCGTGCTGATGCGCGCCATACCCGGGGGGCCGTTTGATTTTGCCGGTGACAAAAGTCTCCCCCCCCAGGTGGTGGCGAACATCGAGGCCAAATATCATCTGGACTGGCCTCTCTGGAAGCAATTTTTGTCTTATCTGATTGGCGACGATTTGCTGGGAGAAGAGGGTACCTCGCGGGGCGTTATCCGCGGGGATCTGGGGCCCTCTCTGCGCTACCGCTCCCAATCTGTGAACGACATCATCGCTACCACTTTCCCCACCTCGGCGCAACTGGGCTTCATGTCCCTGATGCTGGCTATTTTGATTGGTATTCCCGCAGGTACGATTGCGGCTCTCAATCAAAACACCTGGCTAGATTACGTCAGTACCTTCGGGGCGGTGATTTTCCTCTCGATACCCAACCTGGTGCTGGCGCCCATCCTGATTTGGATTTTCTCTCTCAAATTGGGCTGGCTGCCGGTGGCCGGGTGGGGAGCCAAGCCGCCTTATTTGTTGGGCTTCCTGCCTCAGCCCTCCCAGTGGAACTGGAACTACTTCTCCCACGCCATCATGCCGGTCTTCTCCCTGGGGACGGCCTCGGCAGCGGGAATTGCCCGCCTGACGCGGGCCAGTTTGTTGCAGGTTATTCGAGAGGACTACATCCGCACGGCGCGCGCCAAAGGCCTGGCTGAACGCACCGTTATCGTGGTGCATGCCCTCAAAAACAGCCTCATCCCCGTAGTGACCATCCTCGGCCCTGCCTTCGCCGGACTGGTCACCGGTACTTTCATTGTTGAGCAAATCTTCGGCATCAACGGGATGGGCAAGCACTTTGTGCAGAGCGTGGGTAATCGTGATTATCAGGTCATTACCGGTGTAACCCTGGTCTATGGCGTCATCCTGGTGATTGCCAACCTGCTGGTAGACATTACGTATGCGTGGCTCGACCCGCGCATCCGCTACGATTAGGAGAAGAGAGCATGGCTGTTGCTGAACTTCCTCAAGAGCAAACCCTGGTACGCAAACAACGCAGCCTGTGGGAAGAGTCCTTCATCCGGCTGATACGCAACAAGGTCGCCGTTGTCAGTCTGTTGTTCGTCTTTGTGCTGGCTTTTGTAGCCGCCTTTGCCAATTATGTAGCCCCTTACGATTATGCCGAACAGGACTTGATGGCGAACAACTCCGTTCCCAAGTGGATGTTGGTCATCTTGCCCGCCAATGCCGAGAACTACGTGCGTATCACGGACAAATACCCGCTCGGCGCCGACCACCTGGGCCGCGACATTCTCAGCCGCGTCATCTATGGGGCGCGCGTCTCGCTCAGTTTCGCCGTGGTTGCCTCCATGGTTAGCCTCATCATCGGCACCTTGTACGGCACTATCTCCGGCTATGTCGGCGGGCGCGCCGATGACGTTATGATGCGTATCGTGGACTTCCTGTACGCTTTCCCTTTTCTCGTAGTCGTCATTTTGCTCCAAACCTACTTCAAAGCGCTGGGGCGTGCCAGCGGGATGACCGGTTTCGGCGCAAAATTGCTCGAAATCAACGATTCCATGGGCGGCATGTTGTTTCTCTTCATCGCCATCGGCCTCATCAACTGGATTGGGATGGCGCGTATCGCTCGCGGCCAGGTACTCTCTTACAAGCGCAAGGAGTTCGTCGAAGCGGCTCATGCCGTTGGTGCCAGCAACTCCCGCATCATCATCAAGCACTTGCTGCCCAACATCATCGGCCCGCTGGTGGTGGCAGAGACCCTCGCCATTCCCGGCTACATCTTCACCGAGGCCTTCCTCAGTTTCATCGGCCTAGGCGTCAATCCCCCGACCCCCAGTTGGGGTATCATGATTTCCGAGGCCGTGCCTGCGCTGCGGAGTTACCCCAATCAGGTGCTGGTGCCTGCGGTCTTCCTCTCGCTCACCACCCTGGCCTTCAACTTCCTGGGCGACGGCCTGCGCGATGCCCTCGACCCGCGCATGAAGCAGTAGCCTCTCTGCCTCCCATTTTGCCAATCTTTCGGGCACCCGGCCAGACCTGCAAAGGCTGCCGGGTGTCTTTGTCTGTCTCTTATGAAACGATACTCCTGGCTGTTGTCTCTCTTCTTCGCATTTTCTGTCTTCCTTGCCGCCTGTACCCTGGACCAGGAGGCGCGCGGCAAGAAGGCCTCTCCTGATTGGAGCCGCGCCCTGCCTCTGGAGGGAATGCCCGTTGGCGGAATGGACCTCGGCCTGGACGAGGGGCACTTGCACGTTGTCTGGCCGGAACGGGAAGGGAACGAGACCCGGGTGCGCTACACCCGCCTGGATTTTCCCGCCGAAGTGAGGGATACCCGCCTTTTGGATGTGGGGGAGGAAGTGCCGCGCTATTTGCGGCTGCTCCCGTTAAGCGGAGGGCGTTACGTCCTTTTATGGGCCTCCCGTCTCCCCGGAACCGGCCCCTGGGGGCTGCGCGCTCTCCTTCTGGATTCCGGCGGGCAACCTCAAGGGAGTGTGTCCCCGTTGCTATCTCCTGAAAGGGAGGTAGCCCGTTTTGATGCTGTTGCCCTCCCCGATGGCGAAGTTTTTCTCGTCTGGTCTCAAAATGTCCCCGGCGGGGTGTTCGCGGCGCGCTGGAATCCGATGACGGGCGTTTTGTCTCCCCCTGAGCGCCTGGCTGCGGAGGGAGAAGCGCCCGCTGTGCAGGTGGGCCGGGACGGGAGGCTGCATCTCGCCTGGCGGAGCGGACAGGATATCTGGTACGCGGCACTGACTGCTGATGACGCCTCGGTGGAACCCCCTGTGGTTGTCGCCCGCACGCCCGCTGGCACGGGGACCTCGGTTTCTCCGGTGGTGATAGGCCTGAGTCAGGGGAGGGTCTATCTGTTTTGGGCGGTGCTCAACCGCTCCGGCATGGAAGCGGGCACAGGATACACCGCCTACGTCTCTTTTCTCTGTGGCGAGGCGCAACGGGGAGTCCCGCAACGCATTCTCATCGCTGCTGCCGAAGAGCCGCCCTATCAGCCTGTGGATGTGTGGACGGGAATCACCGTGCTTGCTCCGCCCGTCCCCCAGGCAGCCGGCAGCGATTTTATCCTCTCCCCCGCCGTCCCCCGCGGGGAACAGGACGTGATGCTCCTGGCGTTGTCCGTCCGGCAGGCTTACCGCCTGGATGCGCACCAGCAAATTGCCCTGGGCGTATTGCGCGATGGCGCTTTCGAAGGCTACGCCTTCGTGACGCGCTCGCAGCAACTTTCCGACGAGCCGCACATCGCCCTAGATGCCGGAGGATACACCCATCTCTTGTGGCGGGAGGGCGCTTTTGGGCAGCGGGTCTTTTACGCCACCAACGAGCCTGAGGCGCGCGCAGAACTGGATGCTCTCACCTCAGCCGATTTCCTCAACGCCCTGCTGGAGGGCGGCCTGGAGAGTTTGACGAGCATGTTGCTCCTGCCCATCATCGGGTTTGGCTGGCTGCTGCCCGGCCTGGCGTTGCTGGGGGTGTGGAAACTGGTGCGTGATGATGAGAGCATTCATGGGTGGGCTTCCCGTTTCGTGTTGGCGGTTGCGCTGGGGGTGTACCAAGCCGTAAAATGGATTTCCCTGCCCTCCATGGTGGTGTATGTACCCTTTTCCGCCTGGCTGGATGTGCCTCCTGCATGGCATACACCTTTGCAGATTGGTGTCCCCGTTTTCACTTTGCTGGCGGGCATCGTAGTTGCCAGCCGGGTCGCCCGGCGCCAGAACCCTTCCACGGTGTTGTTCTACCTGGTCGTCGGGTTGGTGGATGCCCTGCTCACACTGTCCGTGTATGGCGTCATTCTGCTGGGGGCGTATTGATGGAAACATTTTGCATCCGTCCGGATACGGTATAATCATAGCCACGCTCGTTTTATGAACCTTCCCGCGCGCGGCGGAGTACATATTTAACGATTATCCGTGGTGACGATGTGACAAATCTACCCGACAGAGAACTGATTCTTGCCCTGCAGAGCGGCGACCTGGAGGCATTGGGGATTCTTTACGACCGCCACCGTAACCTGGTGTACCGCACTGCCCTCGGTATCACTGGCGACGATGAGGCGGCTGCCGACCTGCTGCAGGATGTCTTTCTTCGCTTGTATCGTTTTGCCCATCGCATAGACGCGCGGCGTCCCCTGGAACCCTGGCTCTACCGCATGACGGCCAATTTGGCCTATTCGTGGCTCAAGCGCCGCAAACGCTGGCTGCGGCCTTTGGAAGACCTGGCGGATTGGTTTTCCGGTCTCTCCAAAGGACGCTCTCTGCAGCAACGCGTAGAGCGAGATGCAGAGGCAGAGCGGGTTCAACAGGCGATTCTTAAATTGCCTTCCCAGCAGCGCGGCGTGGTAGTCATGTACTACATCAATGACCTGTCTTTGCAGGAAATCGCCGATGTTTTGGACATTCCTGTCGGTACGGTGAAATCCCGCTTGCATTACGGACGCCAAGCCTTGCGGAGGCATTTGGGGCTGGACGAGGAAATGGTAGGTGAGACGCGATATGAATTCACTTAAACGGGATGAACAAACTTTTGTGGACGGAGATTTGTCGCGCCTCCTGAAACGCTGGGCTGCCGAATCGCAACGGACGGCACTGCCGGAACGCCGCACGCTTTTGCAGCGCGCCGCAGCGTTGTTTGGCGAAAAGCGTTCTGGTCTGCGGGCAGCATGGCCTTTTTCGTTTGGATTGCCGAGTCCCGAATACCTCTGGGCTTCAACGCCTTATTTGATGATGACTTTTCAGACTGCTCGCTTGCGGTTGGTGATTTGATGAGACGCTTATTGGCATTGAAGGGGGAACTTTATGTGAACCCTGTCAGTGAACGACAAATATCGCGGTTTTCGTTAATATTTGGGGTGGGCAAGCGTTGGGTAGCCGTAGGGGTTTCGTAGGTTTCTTGACGAACCTGCGTTCTTGTGCTATATATGGTGGCAGTTTTGTCTCTGTGGCCTAAAACTGCATGGATAAAAACGAAGCAAGGAAATTCATCTTGAACTGCCAGAAGTCGTGTTCTACCGTCGGTCTGAAAGGAAAGCAGTAACACATGCTTTGCTGGAAGGAGGTGGTGCTTAGTTCTCATAAGCCTTGATGATATTTCCCCGGCAAGTGGCCGCTCTGGCGGCTTAAGTTCATTCCGTTTCCCTATTCAGGAGGAGAAATCCCAATGTCCAAGAAGTTGATGTATGTCCTCGGGCTGCTTATTATCGCCAGCATGGTGCTGGCGGCCTGCGCCCCTGCGGCGACTCCCGAAAAAATCGTCGAGACCGTCGTCGTGACGAAAGAGGTTCAGGGCGAGACCGTTATTGAGGTCGTAACCCCCACCCCTGAGCCGGTTGCCATGCCCGATACGCTGGTTATCTGCATGGGGCAGGAACCTGAGACCCTGTATCCCTATGGCGGTTCCATGCTGGCCATGAGCAGCGTCCTCGAAGCCGTTTTTGACGGCCCCATCGACGCCCGCTCTTTTGACTATCAGCCCATTATCCTGGAGAAACTCCCCAGTCTGGCCGATGGTGATGCCGTTATCCAGCAGGTCACTGTCAAAGAAGGCGACAAGGTCGTGGATGCCAATGGTAGCCCCGCTGAACTGGCGGCTGGTGTCATGATTGTCCCCAGCGGTGCCGAAGACCCCATCGAATATGAGGGCGGCGAGGTCACCATGGACCAGATGGTCGTGACCTTCAAACTGCTCCCCGACCTGAAATGGTCCGATGGCGAACCCCTGACCGCGGCCGATTCGGTCTACTCCTTC
>DRKV01000209.1 GCA_011051635.1 Chloroflexota bacterium
GAGGGCGTTGAACCAATCGCCGGAGTCGTAACTGTCGCGGTCCAGGGATTTTGAGCGCAGGATTTCGCTGCCGGCGTGGAAGAAGGGCACGCCCTGGGCGTAGGCCACCAGGTCGAGGGCCAGGTTTTGCATCCGAACGCGCTCCTCCATCGGGAGGTCGCGGGGGGCCTTGTACTGAATGGCATCGAAGAGGGTCTCGTTGTCGTGGGCGGAGACGTAAACGATGTTTTCCTGCGGGTCTTGCGTATAGCCTGATGGCTGGCCGTTGTAGTTGATTTGCGCTCCGGTGACGGGGTTGCCCTCGGCGTTGATGAGCGGGTAATCGGCCAGGTTGCCCGCCAGCGAGATGCGTATCTGGTCTTGCAGGTCGAGCAGGGCGGCCTTCTGGCTGTTTGCGGGCAGGTCGTTGGCCGCGTTGGGAGCGGTGTAGAGGCCGGTGATGAATCCCTGTACCTGGGGCGGCTGGAAGGGGTTACCGCCGCGAACCGCGTCGCGCAGGCGGTCGTTGAAGGTGCCGATTCCCGTCCCGGCCATGTTGGCCTGGGTGGCGTTCACCCCGCGGGCGTTGTGGGCGACTTCGCCGAAGTCCCAGCCTTCGCAGTAGAGATAGGGAGAATCCCCCACCCCGTCCCCTCCCCCGCTGGGGGAGGGGGCAGGGGTGGGGGAGAGGGCGGCCTGCACCGCCAGCATGTCGGCTTTCATGTGATGCCCCATCAGGTCAAAGCGGAAGCCGTCCACATGGTAGGCGCGTTGCCACAGGAGGACGGAATCGCGCATCAGTTTTCCCATCATGGCGTGCTCGGTGGCGGTGTTGGCGCAGCAGGTGCTGCTGGCGATGTTGCCGTTGGTGTCCAGGCGGTGATAGTAGCCGGGGACGATTTTATCCAGGACGGATTTTTCGCTCAACCCGCTGGCGTGGGTGTGGTTGTAGACCACGTCCATGACGACCCGCAGCCCTATCTCGTGGAGCGCCTGTACCATCTGGCGGAACTCCAGAATGCGGGCTGTGCCTTCGGGGTTGGTGCTGTAACTGCCTTCGGGAGTGTTGTAGTGGTACGGGTCGTAGCCCCAGTTGTAACCGTCCTTGTTGCGGGTCTCGGCGACGAAGGCTTGCTGTTGGTCGCTGTCGGGAGGCAGGGCGGCCAGGGCGTCGAAATCGGTCGGCACCCAGGTACTTTTGTCTTCGTCGATGGTGGCGATGTCGAAGGCCGGCAGCAGGTGGATGTGGGTCACGCCGGCGGCGGCCAGGCGCTTCAGGTGGCGCACGCCGTAACTGTCGGGCAGGGTGAAAGCCAGGTAGGTGCCGCGCAATTCGGGCGGCACGCTGGGGTCGCGGGCGCTGAAATCTCGGATGTGCAGTTCGTAGAGCACGATGTCCTCGGGCGCGGCCAGCGGGGGCGGGGCGCTCTCCGCCCAGTTTTCGGGCTGGAGGGCCGGGTCGTCCAGGTCAACGATGAGGCTCCAGGTGGAATTCATGCTCAGGCCGATGGAATAGGGGTCGGTGACTTGTGAAGTGAGCACTTTCCCCTCCTGCCGCACGAAGACGGACACTTCGTAGCGATAATACATCCCCTTCCAGGAGGGTTCGCCGGTGATGCTCCAGATACCGGTGACCGGGTCGAGGGTCATGTCCCGCGTCTCAGCCCCATCCGCCGATGGGGAGGGGGAGAGAATCAGGCGGACGCGCTTTGCGGTGGGTGCCCAGACCCGCAGGGTGGGGGTATCTGCCTCCCAGACGATGCCCAGGGGTTCGTCGTTGGCGTACAGGTCGTCCAGCACCCCGGGGATTTGCAGCCCCGTCGCGCCCAGTACCTGCCCGTCGGGGGCTACCACCTGGATGGCAATCTGCCCCTTCAAGATTTCGGGAACTATCTCCAAGGCCTCATCCGGCACTTTGAGCAGCACGGCGGTGGAGAGATGCGGCCACTTTGCGGCCAACTCTTGAGGCAGGTTGTCGCTGACGAATTCCAATTGGATTTGCCGCCCGCCTTGCAATCCCTGCTGCGTGACTGTGATGCCGCCTTCGGGAGCGTAGAAGAGGGTGAAAACGGCCTTCTTGCCGTAGGGAACCGGCCAGGCGATGTAGCGGCGCGTCAGCCAGTGCGCCTGAGCCTTGTTTTTGATGTCTCCCACGCCGGCGACGAGCAGGGCTTGTCTGGCGGTTTCGGCGTCGGGGAATTGCTCCCCGCTGCCCTGGATGAGGTAGATTTCGCGCCCCGTCTCGGCAAAGTTCATGGTCTGGTCGGGCCCGGGGTCCTTTTCGTCCCCCCGGTGGACGATGTAGTTGAGGTGGTCGGCGTCGGCGTTGACTTCCACCACCCAGTAGATGCCGTACTCGTCCTGCCCGGCGGGGGGCAGGGGGCTGCCCCAGGTGACCGTGCCCTCCAGGGGCGTCGGCCCCCAGACGTGCAGGCCGAATCCGTCGTAGTCCTCCGCCGTGCGCCGGTAGTGGATGACCACGTGAGTCTCGTCGGGCGGCGGGGCGGGCTGAAGGGAGACGGCGATGGCTTCCAGGGCGGCCTCGGCGCTGGGGTACTGGTCGGCGCGCCCCTGCGTGAGGTAGATTTCGCAGCCTGCATCGGCAAAAGCGAGGGTCTGGTCGGGGCCGGGGTCTTTGGTATCGCCTTTGTGGACGATGTAATTGACGCTCTCGGCGCCCTCCCTGAGCGGGATGACCCAGTAAATGCCGAAGTCGTCTTCTCCGGCGGGTTTGAGCGGCTCCTGCCACGTGACCTGCCCTTCCAGGGGCGTCGCGCCCCAGACGTGCAGCCCCCAGCCCTCATAATCGGCGCTGCGGCGGTGGTAGTGGATGACGGCCTGCTCGCAGGTGGTCTGTGTGGCGGGAGCAGCCAGGGTGGGCAGGACGCCGGTGAGGGCCAGGGTGAGACCGGTCAGCAGGGGGAGCAACAGGGCGAAGAGGGAAGTGCGTTTGGGCATGGGGGTCTCCGGTGGGGGTGGTGTGAGCGCGATTGTACCATCGTCAGCGCGCTTGACCCCCTCCTCAGGTATTGTTATACTACCAGTGCCGCACACGAAGGTTGTGCTTCCCAAATTCATATTCTCGGATACACCGGTAAACGGGGAGTAGCGCCCGCATAAGCGGGGCGGATTGTCGTCAAGACGGAGAAATCTCCCGGCAATTCGCACGCCACCAGGCGATAGCGAGACCGTCACCCTCTGGGCGGCTCGCTTTTTTTGTTTTACGCCTGTGCCGGCAGCGTTGCGGGGTTGCGGGTTAGGAGTTGCGGGTTACGGCTCAGCCTACTCCCTTTCCCCTCCCTGCCAATTTCCCCGCTTTCCCACTTGCCACTTCCACACTTTCAAACTTTCTTACCTCCCATGCCCACAACATCTCCCCACAACGATTTGCAGACCGAAACCCGCTGGCACGCCCTTTCCATTGAAGAGAGTCTGGCGCGCTTGCAAACCGGCCCGGAGGGATTGTCGCCCTCCGAAGTGCAGGAACGCCTGGAGCGGTACGGCCCCAACCGCCTGCGCGAAGCTCCCCGCACCACCTTCTGGCAGATGCTGTGGGAGCAGTTCAACAACTTCGTCGTCATCCTCCTGATTGTAGCCGCGGTCATCTCCGCCTTGCTGGGCGATTACATCGAAGCCGGGGCTATCATGGCGATTGTGGTACTCAACGCCGTCCTGGGCGTCGTCCAGGAGCGCAACGCCGAAGAAGCCCTGGCCGCCCTGCAAAAGATGGCCGCCCCCGAAGCCCACGTCCTGCGGGGTGGAACGCGGTTGACTGTCCCCGCGGAGGAAGTCGTCCCCGGCGACATCGTGCTGCTGGAGGCGGGCAACTACATCCCCGCCGATGTGCGCCTGCTGGAGACCGTCAACCTGCGGGTGGAGGAGGCCCCCCTGACGGGCGAGTCCGTCCCCGTGGAAAAGGATGCCGAATCGGTGCTGCCCGCCGATGCCGCCCTGGGAGACCGGCACAACATGGCTTTCATGGGCACGATAGTGACTTACGGGCGCGGCACGGGCGTGGTGGTCGCTACCGGAATGCAGACCCAAATCGGGCAGATTGCCGAAATGCTTCAATCCGTAGAGGACGAGCAAACCCCCCTCCAGCGCCGCCTGGATGACCTGGGGCGCACTCTGGGATGGGCTGCGCTGGCAGTCTGTGGATTGGTCTTCGTGGTCGGCTGGGTGCAGGGCAACAGTCCGCTGGATATGTTCCTGATTGCCGTCAGTCTGGCGATTGCCGCCGTGCCGGAGGGGCTTCCCGCCGTAGTCACCATCAGTTTGGCGCTGGGGATGCGCGAGATGGTCAAGCGCCACGCCCTCATCCGCCGCCTGGCCTCCGTGGAGACGCTTGGCTCCGCCACCGTGATTTGCTCCGACAAAACCGGCACCCTGACCCAGAACCAGATGACCGTCACCCGCATCTGGGTCGCCGATACCGTTTTCCAGGTGGAAGGCAGCGGTTACACTCCCGAAGGCCATTTCCTCCTGGATGGCAAGCCCATCTCCCTGGACGATTACCCTGCCCTGACCACTACCCTGTGGGTGGGGGCGCTCAACAACGATGCCGTCTTGGAAGTGCATTCCGAGAATGGGGAAAGACCCCGCTACCGGATGGTGGGCGACCCCACCGAGGGCGCTCTGATTGTAGCGGCTGCCAAAGCGGGAGCCAACTTGCAGGATTTGCAGCGTGCCTACACCCGTGAGCAGGAAATCCCCTTCGATTCCACCCGCAAGCGGATGGTGACTCTCCATAACGTGGAGCGTCCCCGTCGGGAAGCCCTCTCTCCCTTCACCGACGAAAATGCCCGCCGCTGGGATGTGGCCCTCGTCAAAGGCGCCCCCGACATCGTGCTGGACCTCTGTACCCACTACCAGCGCATGGACGACAGCATCGCCCCGCTGGATGAGGCCATGCGTCAGCGCATCCGGCAGGCGATTGATTCCATGAGCGCGGATGCCTTGCGCGTCCTGGCGCTGGCCTATCGCCTGCTGCCGGAAGAAGCCTCCGAAGACAAAGGCATTCTCGAACACGTGGAAAAGGAACTGGTCTTTGTGGGGCTGGTGGGGATGATGGACCCGCCGCGCCCTGAGGTCATCCCCGCCCTGAAGACCGCCCGCAAAGCGGGAATCCGCACGATTATGATTACCGGCGACTACCCCAAGACGGCGCAGGCCATCGCCCGTGAAATCGGCCTGTTGCGCCCCGGCCACGGGGTGCTCACCGGCGCAGACCTGGAAGGGATGAGCGACGAGGAACTGCAAGCGCAGGTGGAGCGTGTGGATGTCTTCGCCCGCGTCTCTCCGCAGCACAAAATGCGTATCGTGGATGCTCTCCGCAAGCGCGGCGAGGTGGTCGCCATGACCGGCGACGGGGTCAACGACGCCCCCTCCATCAAACTGGCTGACATCGGCATCGCCATGGGCATCACCGGCACGGACGTGACCAAAGAGAGCGCCGACATGGTGCTGACCGACGACAACTACGCCAGCATCGTCGCCGCTGTGGAGCAGGGGCGCGTCATTTACAGCAACATCCGCAAATTCGTCTATTACCTCCTGTCTTGCAACCTGGCCGAAATTGCGATTATCTTCCTCTCCACCCTGTTTTACCGTACTTCCCCGCTGACGGCCATCCAACTCTTATGGCTCAACCTGGTGACGGATGGCGCGCCCGCCCTGGCGCTGGGCACGGAGAAGGCCGAACCCGGCATCATGGAGCAGCCGCCTCGTCCTCCGGATGAACCCGTCATCAACCGCTTCATGCAGTTCGGGATTGCCATTCAGACGATAGCAATTACCGCTATCACCCTGGCGGCTTACATCCTGGGGCGTGCCTTGCACCCCGAAATGCCTCAGTTTGCCGAGACGATGGCCTTTGTGACTCTCTCCATCTCGGAACTGGCACGGGCCTACACTGCCCGCTCCGAAAGATACCCCCTGTTGAAAATGGGCATCTTTGGCAACCGCAACATGAATCTTGCCTTTGTCTTCTCGATGGCGCTGGTACTGGCCGCTGTGTACGTCCCCTTCCTGCAAACAGTCTTCGATACCACCTCGCTGGGCTGGCGGCAGTGGGAAGTGATTATCCCCCTTTTGTTGATTCCTTCGGTGGCCTCGGAGTCCGTCAAGTATTACTTGCAAAGGCACAAAGCCTGATATGCGATGGGAGGATGGTGATACCGCCATCCTCTCCCGTTGTGCTCCAGGTTCCGGGGGAAAGTGATTGACACTTTGCATCGCGGAATGTGGTTTACTCCCACCTATTCCCTCCGGAAGAATTTGCGGGGACTTTTTCGGGCGCATAGCGCCCGAAAAAGTCCCCAGAAGAGACCATCCCCCCTTTCCGGAGGGGAAAGGGGGGATACAGGGGGGATAGGGGTGGAAGGCTTTCGCCGGAAAAGTGCCTATATGTTTCGGACCATGCCCTCCTCCCATTGCGGAAAATTCATTTCCCGAGCAGACCGCCCAGCAAGTCTTTGCCCATGTCCATCAGGTCGTCGGCCTGGGAGAGGTCCGCACCGTTCAAGAGCGCATCCAGTTGCCCGGCTATCGAGTCGGGCAATTTGTCTTTCAGGTAATCCATAACCACATTGACGGCTTTGCGGGCCATGTCTTCGGAGATGCCCGTCTGGGCGGCGATTTGTTTGACCAGTTCGTCCATCAGGAGACCTCCTGTTAGTGGGTAACGCCCGCTTCCATCGTCTTGGCGGCTTCGACCCAGCCTTTGACTGCCGAAAGAGGCGGCAGGCGGCGGACGAGGTTCTTCTCGGCGTTGGTGGCAGTCAGGGCTGCATGCAGATTCTCCGGGTTGCGCTGTGCCAGTTCCTTGACGGTGTCTACCCCGGCGGCTTCGAGCAAATCGCTGTACTCGCTGCCGATGCCTTTGACGCGCATCAGGTCGGCGCGGTTGACCCACTCCAGCAGCATGGATTCGTCGATGCCGGTTTCGGCGGCCAGCGCCTTGCGTCCCCCCTTGTGGCCGGCGGCTTTCAGCAAGCCTTCCGTGGTGGTAATGCCGGCCTGCGCCAGTTTCTCAGCGTATACGGGGCCGATGCCTTCGATTTCCTGGATTTTCATGGTGGGATACCTCCTTTGGTGTATCCATGAGACAAAACGGGGAAGAAAACAGAACAGGGAAATTATACCCCCGAAGCGGGGATAGCCTTCACGATGCAATGCACGCCGCTGTTGGAGAGAATCAGGCGCGAGCAGTCTATGGGGTGGACGGTGTAGCCAAAGTCCCGCAGTATCTCCTGCACCGCGGCATCCTCGGCGCGTTGGTAAGCAGGGACGAGCGCCAGCCCGTTGAGGAGCACTCCGTTGGTGTAGTTGGGCATGGTATCGATGTCGTCGTAGCGTATCGCCTCCAGGCCGGGGACGCGATGGACGGTGTGCCCGTGTTCACGCAATACCCGCAGCGCCGGTTCGATGGAGATGGCCTGCGGCGTACCCGCGGGGTACTCTGAAGCTATCCATGCCCTGGGGGCAATCGGCCACAGGTACATATCCAAATCGCGGGTTACATCCCCTGCCAGCCCCGGCACGAGGTGGAAGGTGTGCGCCGGGAACATCTCCGCCAGCGACGCAAGCCTCTTTGCGCCCTCCTCGCCTGCGAAAAAGTAATCCGAGAGAAGTGCGACCTCCTCGTTGACCAGCAGGTGGGTGGTGGCAAAGGGGAACCCCAGCCCCCGCGCCCGCAATCCCAACTTTTTCAGCAGACGGTGGCTGAAGCGTTGTAGTTCGTCCGCTCTTTCCAGCAGGGGGTTCCGAAACGTCAGGCCGGTGACCGCCCCGTCCGCATCCCTGGCGAAAATCGGGGTGTATTCCGCCAGGATGCTGCGCCCCGGTGTATCCGTATCGAAGGCCACCCCGACCAGCGAGCCGCCCCGTTCCGCGCAGATTTCCCGGAAGCGGGGTATCTCGGCGGGGTGTATCAGAACCTCGATGTCAACGTTGCTTCGGGCGGCGCGGATGATTTCGCACAGCGTCTCTCCGTACCGGAAGCGCGTATGGAAAAATGCCTCCACAAAGCACAGATACAGTTTTTCTACCGGCGCATATTCGGGGATGAGTTTCATGTCTCTTCGTGAATTAGTGGGGCAAGACCTCCGAGATTTCCGTTGAGAGCCGCTCCGGGGAGCGAAATTGCCTGCGGGGGCCGCCCCGGACGAGTATCGCAGCGGCAAAATCTCGGAGGTCTGATTGTCCTACCCCGCTATTTCACGTTGACCCAGTTTCGTGTCTCAGACGGCGCGGGCTACTTCTGTTCAGGCTCCTCTGCCATCTGTTCTTCCAGCACCTTCAGTTTGGTGCGCTCCTCTTCCAGCGTTTCTTCCAGTTTAGCGATTTGCTTGCGAAGAGATTTCTTCTCTAAGCGATGCCGAAAAATGGAAGGTGTGGCCGCCAGCCAGCCGACCACAAAGCCCACAGCCAGGGTCAGGAGCAGCAGCAAGGCCAGCGAGCCGTCGAAATGCCAGGCCAAAAAGGCAATCGTCACCGTGCTGGCATTTTGCAGGGCAAAGACCACGGCTACCAGCGCAATCAGCAGGGCTAACAAAATGGAAATGGGCATGGCTTCCTCCGTAAGACGTGCTTATCTTTCCGCCAGACGCCGCGCCTCAGCAATCCAGACCTCCGGCTCGACTTTCTGCCAGGATTGCGCCCGGACGATTTCCCGCAGGTGTTCCGGCGTTTCTGCGGCCAGGGCGTCGAAGGTCCGGATGCCTGCCGAGCGCAAACGCTCCGCAAATTTGGGGCCGATGCCGCGGATGACCTC
>DRKV01000210.1 GCA_011051635.1 Chloroflexota bacterium
GGCCACGAAGGTGGGGGTGGCGTAGAAGCCTTTGGCGTAGTCGCCCTCGGTGAGCACCTCGCCGCCGGTCAGGAAGGTGCCGCCCGCATCCTTGAGTTCCTGGATGAAACCTTTGTAGTCTTCCAGAGCGCCCTTGTTGATGACCGGCCCCATGTAGACATCCCGCAGGGTCGGGTCGCCGACCTTCAACTTGCTGGTCAGGGAAACCAGGCGGCTGACGAGTTCATCGTAAACCGGTTCTTCGATGTACACGCGGGAGCAGGCCGAGCACTTCTGCCCTTGCAGGCCAAAGGCCGAGCGCACGATGCCCAGCGCGGCGCGCTCCAGGTCGGCGTGGCGGGAAACGATGGCGGGATTCTTGCCACCCAGTTCCAGGATGACGGGGCGCACGTACTTGCCCTGGGCAAAATCCTTGTAAATGCCCATCCCGACATCGAAGGAGCCGGTGAAGGTCACACCGTCCACTTCGGGGCTGTCAATCAGCGCCTGCCCCAGGGTGCGGCCCGGTCCCGTCACGTAGTTGATGACGCCATCCGGCAGACCGGCGTCGCGGAAGCATTCGCTCAGCAAGCGCACCGTCCAGGGGGTATCGGTGGCGGGCTTCACCACCACGGTATTGCCCGTCACCAGCGCCGCGCCGGTCGGGCCGCCGGTCAGCGCCGTGGGGAAGTTGAAGGGGCTAATCACCAGCCAGACGCCGTAAGGACGCAGCACCGAGATGTTGGTCGCATCGTAGCCCACCAGCGGGTCTTTGCCCATCTCCACCACGTAGCCGTTGTTCTTCTCCATCTGGTAGCAGGAATAGCGCACCAGGTCAGCCGTCTCAGCCACATCGCCGAGAGATTCCATCCGGTTTTTGCCCACTTCCAGGGCCATGGCCGCCCCAATCTTGAAGATGCGTTCGTCAATCAAGTCGGCAGCCTTACGCAGCAAAGCGACGCGCTCCTGCCAGGGCATCCTGCTCCACACGGGGAAAGCCTTGCGGGCTGCGGCCAGGGCGTCGTGCGCTTCCTTCACTCCGCCTTTCTGGAAGACCCCCAGCACCAAATCCGTGTTCACCGGCGAGCGCTTTTCAAATTTCTCGTCAATGAAGCGGTCTTCGCCGTTGATGATGAGGCCGTACTCCTGGCCCAAATTCTCTTTCCACTCCGCCAGCGCCTCCTCGAAGCGGGTGTGCAACTCTTCCGGCGGGTTGAACATGGTGGCATACGTCAATTTGAACTTCTCGGCCATGGGAAAAACCTCCTGTCTTGGCTTGTAGAAGGGTAGAAAAAGGAGGGAAGTCATTCAACGGGACTTCCTGAAACCGTTTCCTTGCGTTGTATAGTATAGCCCAGGCATGGCAAAGCGTCAAAGATGAGGGTATACTTTTCCGCATGACGGATATCCATATTTTCCCTGCCGCATGGAAAGATGTCTGGTGGGCTGCGGGTCGCGATTTCATCTACCTTCCGCCCGTCGAGCCGGATTTCGCCGCCCTCTCCCTGCCGCGCCGCCTCCTGTTGCGCGGTCTCATTCTGCCCCTCAGTTACAAGCGGCGTCCTTACGGCTGGACTGCCCAGCGGGGGAAAAGCGCCCTCGGCTATCTCTTCGCCCGTCCGCGGGGCAAAATCTTGATGATAGAAGCCCTGGGAGTCGTCCCGGAACACCGCCGCCAGGGGATAGGGCGTCTGCTGGTGGAAAGGGCGGCTGCCGCCGCCGGGGAAGACGGACTGCCCTTTTTGGCGGCTACCGTTTCCCCCCAGAACCTGCCCGCTTTGGAGTTTTCGCGCTCCCAGGGATTCCGCCCCTGGCGCGCCCGCCGCTGGATAGCGGATGCTCTGCCCGCGGTGCCTTCCGTTAAAACTGCCCTGCGGGTCGTCGAACTCTCTCCCGCCGAAACCCTGCCCGCCTACGAGCGCTGGCAGGCGCGGGCCGTCAAATCCGGGGCGGCCTGGGCGGCGGAGGCATTGCTGCACAAGCCCTGGTTCCGCCGCGCCTGGAAGGGCTACGCCCGGCACTGGCTCTGCTACAGCGGCGAGCGCGAAAGCGCCTACCTGCGGATTGCCGGCGTAGGCGGGCGCTATCGGGCTTACCTGGCCTGTCAACCTGCCGACCTGAGCGGCGAGGCCCCCATCCATTGGCTATACGCAGCCCTGGCATCCTACGAAACGCCCTTCCGCCAACTCACCCTCGAACTCCCCACCACCGCCCACGAAGAAGCCGCCGAGAGCACCTTCCGCACCGCCGGCCTGCGTGAAGTTGCCCTCTCCCGCCTGCTTCTCCTGCGCCGCGCATAAGCGTTTCCGCGTCCCTTTCGCCACCTGTTAGAACTCCTGAAAAATGCACCAACTCTTGCCTGTATTCATCCCATCGGGTATAATCTGCGGCGCACTTCAGAGACACACGGGCGCGTAGCTCAGTTGGTTAGAGCGCACGGTTCACATCCGTGAGGTCGGGGGTTCGAGCCCCTCCGCGCCCACCTGTCAGAGCGGGCCGCGTACCCGCCAATCGCAAACGCCCCAGGCCGCGGCCCGAGGCGTTTCGTGTTTTAAGGAGCACCC
>DRKV01000211.1 GCA_011051635.1 Chloroflexota bacterium
GCCGTCTGCGGCATACCGGCCATCACCCAACGGACGAACATATCAATGTACTCGTCTTTGAGGAGTTTGCCATTGGGAGGCATGACGTCAATCTCACCGTTCACCCCCTGGACGGTGTGCCCCTGGATGACCTGCAACAGAATGCTGTTGGGGTCGCCCGCGACCACGTTGGGGGCATCGTCGCCGGTGTTCAGGATTTCATCATACGTGGTCATCAGGTAGTTGTTGTTTTCCTTGCCGGGGCGGTGACAGGAAACGCAGTAGCGCTTCGCCAGCGGTTCGATGTGGACCTCGTAAGAAGGCACTTCGCCCTCTGCCAGCGAGGGAATGCCGCCCACACGCTGGTCTTCCGGCAACTCCATGCGGTCATCCCAGGTGTAGCGCATATAGGCCACAATGGCTTCGATTTCGCCGGGGGAGAGTTCGCCGCCGTTGGCAGTGCCGAAGGGAACCATCCCCAATTCGGACAAACCGTCGTTGATGATGTTGAAAAGGGTGTCGTCGGTGAAGGTGTACATGACATCCTTGCTGCTGATGGGAGTAACGGCTTTCCCATCCAGGCCTTCGACCCCTTGAATGACGGTCACATCGCCATCCGCACCGTGGCACTCCACACAATTGAGGGCGTAGAGTTCTTCGCCCTGGGCGACCTGCTCTGCTATGGAGCCGGCAATCTGGACTTCCTCTTTGGGCGGCGCATTCTGCTGCAAGGGGATAGCCGAACCAACGGCCAGGGCAATAATGGCGAGCGAGGCAACCACGGAGGTGACAATCAGCACTTTGCGCTGGGCTGCCGGTTCCTTTGCCATCGCCGAAAAGACAAAGAGCAAAATCAGGGCAATGGCAGGGATAATCAACCCCGCCAGTTTTTGCATCGTCTTGATGGTAAGTTGTTCCGGGGCGGGAGCGGGCACGCTAGCCATGATGGTCAACATGACGATAGTGACCACAATCACGCCCATGACCGTAAGCGCCAGAACGCGCTTGGAGTAATGCCGATAAGGATTGCGGTCAATGAACGGCAGGAAGAGCAAGGCGGCTACCCCGATAGAGGGGACGACAATCGCGCCTACCCATTCCAGGCTGCCCGGAATGAATTTCAGAAACTCAAACAGAAAGAGGAAATACCACTCGGGGCGGGGCACATAAGCCGTATCGTTGGGGTCCACCTTTGGTTCCGGTTTCACTCCCAAAAACATAGCCAGTCCTACAAGCAGCAGGAACAACCCCAGGGAGACCAGCAAATCCTTGTAAATACTGTCAGGCCAAAAGCGTTCTCCGCGTTGCAAGGCCTGCTGATACCGTTCACGAACGCGTTGTTTGAATTTTTCGTCCATGTTGCGTCCTTTTCAGTCCTCTTCGGTGGGATAGTCGGATTCGCCATGCCGGATGATGAGATACAGGTGCACGCCAATCAGCCCGGCCAGGGTCAACGGCAACATCCAGACGTGAGCGGCAAAGAAGCGAGAAAGCGTCAGGGCGCTCAAATCCGTGCCGCCGCGCATGGTGCGGGTGATGAACGGCCCAATCCCCGGCACCAGGCCCGCGATTTCTGTAGCCACCGTGGTGGCGAAATAGGAGCGCTGATTCCACGGAAGCAGGTAACCGGTCAGACCCAGGCCGAGGGTAGTCAAGAGCAGAAAGACCCCAACCACCCAGGTCAACTCACGCGGGTACTTGTATGATGCGGTTACGAAGACGCGCAGCATGTGGAGGAAGACCATCAGGACCATCAAGGTAGCGCTCCAGTGATGGATACCGCGAATCAACCAGCCAAAGGCCACGCCATTCATGATGTACTGAATGCTGTCATAGGCATGGTCGGGCGAAGGCGTGTAATACACCAGCAAGAAGATGCCCGTCAACACCTGCATGGTGAAGAGGAACAGCGTGGCGCTACCCAGCGTATTCCACCAGGTTCCGTGTGGTTCCGGACGGTCCAGCAGGCTTTTGTACAGGTCGTCGAAACCCAGGCGTTCATCCAGCCACTGATAGATTTTCGAAGCCATGGCGATTACCCTTCCTTGAAGAGAACGAACAAGTTGCCATCTTCCACCTTGAACTCCAGGTGGTCCAGCGGACGAGGCGGCGGGCCGGAGATTACATTCCCGTCCTCATCAAATACCCCATCGTGGCAGGGGCAGATGAACTCTCCCTTGTCCTCGTGCCAGGCCACCCGACATCCCAGATGGGTACACACGTTAGAGAGCACTTCGACTTCCGTATCCGATTTGCGCAACACAAAAAGCCCGTTGGTAGAAAACGTCTTTTCCCAGCCGTTGATTTGGGTACGGGTGAAGTTGAAGGGCGTGGGTTCCCCAATGGGGTAGTTCTCCAGCGGCCCAAGGTCAATCCAGTCCTCCTTCCCGCTGCCACCGCTCTTGATGGCGGGGTCCAGCACATAGCCAACGGCAGGCAAGGTAATGCCGGCGCCGATAACCGTACCTGCCACGCCGGTCATTATCTTGACGAAATCCCGCCGGCTAACCTCATGACTCTTACCCATCACTACCTCCTATCGCAAAATACGAATCAGGCGTTTCAAAACGGTCTCTTGCATTCCGGCCTGGAAAGAAAGAGACCCCGTGCGTCAAAAACACGGGAAAGAGAGCCATCATGCAGAGGAGAAATCACAAATTACAGTACGCCTATTGTAACGTAAGGTATTATAGAGTAACTAGGTTATTATTGTAATGAACTCTGAAACTAAATATCAATGAAGATTGTCACTTTATTCTTATGACGGAGAATGAGATAATCTATTGACATTTACCTCAGGTTCACTTCTCTATCCACCAACACCCACTTCTTGAAGGAGGTAGAAATGCCGCTAAAGCGCAATGTGAGTTACTGGGAGGGACTCAAATACAAGGGTGGCGGGCCAATGTGGGCATGGATTCTGCATCGCCTCAGCGGGCTGGGAATTCTGCTCTTCGTAGGGCTGCACGTTCTGGCCTCTTTTCTGACGGCACAATTCGGCAGTGATGCAGGGATTACCATCAACATCATTTACGAATCCTGGGCATTCCAGATTATCGTCTACTTCAGCATCTTGTTCCACGCCGTCAACGGTCTGCGCGTTATTCTCCTTGATTTCTGGCCGGCCCTGCTGGAATACGAGCGGGAGGCTGTCTGGGCAGAATGGTTCGTTATCGTGCCGGTCTTTGGCCTGGCGACGTACATCATCATCACCAAAGCATTCGGTGGATAGGCGGAGGGCATCATGCAAGCACGAAGAATTCCCAAAATTCTCAGTTTCGAATCCATCATGTGGCTCTTTATGCGCATCTCCGGCCTGGCAATGTACGTCTTCGCCCTGACCGGGCTGACGATTGCTCTCATCATGGGAGCGCGCACCCAGATGGATATGGGAACGCTGCTGCGCTGGACGTTCTTCCCTATCGGGACGCATGTTACCTCCAGCGACATTCTGGTTTTGGAACAGTGGATTAATCCCTTCTGGACTATCATGCAGTACCTGACCATCGTCTTTGCCACGATGCACGGTACCAACGGTTTGCGCATGGTCTTGGAAGACTACATGGATGCAGGCTGGGGCGTCCACGTCTTGCGCGGCCTGCTGCTCATCATCTGGCTATTCATGCTTCTGGTAGCCTTCAATCTGATTCAGACAACAGGAGCAGTCTAATGAGCAATCAACATCAATACGAAGTTATCGTGGTAGGGGCCGGCGGGGCCGGCTTGATGGCCGCCCTGTACGCCTCACGCAGCGCCAACACAGCGGTCATCAGCAAGTTGTATCCCACCCGTTCCCACACCGGCGCAGCCCAGGGCGGCATTAGCGCAGCCATCGGCAACTACGAGGAAGACCGCCCTGAATGGCACACTTACGATACCGTCAAGGGGAGCGATTACCTGGCCGACCAGGATACCGTTGAGTTCATGTGCAACGAATCGCCGAAAGCCGTCTACGAGTTGGAGCACATGGGACTGCCCTTCAGCCGCACCCCCGAAGGGAAAATCGCCCAGCGGCCTTTCGGCGGGCACACCAACAACGAGACCGGCAGACCTGTCCGCCGGGCCTGCTACGCCGCCGACCGCACCGGGCACATGATTCTGCAAACCCTCTACCAGCAGTGCATCAAGAACAAAGTCACCTTCTACGACGAATTTCAGGTACTCGATTTGCTGGTCGTCAACGGGAAAGCCGCCGGGGTGGTTGCCATTGAACTGGCTACCAGCGAGATTCACATCTTCCACGCCAAAGCGGTCATCTTCGCCACCGGCGGACACGGGCGCATCTGGGAAATCACATCCAATGCCTACGCCAACACCGGCGACGGGATTGCGATTACCCTTCGGCGCGGCCTGCCCGCCGAAGACATGGAATTCTTCCAGTTCCACCCCACCGGCATCTACCGCCTGGGGATTTTGATTACGGAGGGTGTACGCGGCGAAGGCGGCGTGCTCATCAACGACAAGGGCGAGCGCTTCATGGACCGCTACGCCCCCCACGTCAAAGACCTGGCCTCCCGCGATGTGGTCAGCCGGGCGGAATACATCGAGATGAAAGAAGGGCGCGGTATCGGCGGCAAACGTTACCTTTACCTGGACGCCCGCCCCGAGACCATCAACAAGTACGCCGCGATTGACGGGCGCACCAATCCTGACGGCACGCCCTACACCATCACCGGCGAGGAACTGCTCAAAAAACTGCCCGACATCATCGACTTCTGCCGCACCTATCTCGGCGTGGACCCCGTCACCCAGCCGATGCCCGTCCAGCCTACTGCCCACTACGCTATGGGCGGCATCCCCACCAACATCAAGACCGAGGTCATCATCGACGAGAACAACACCGTCATGCCCGGTCTGTACGCTGCTGGTGAGGTGGCCTGCGTCTCGGTACACGGCGCCAACCGTCTGGGGACAAACTCCCTGGTTGACCTGGTCGTCTTCGGCAAACACGCCGGCATCAACGCCGCCGAATACGCCCGCGGAGCGGATTTCGAGCCGCTGCCCGCCGACGCCGCCGACTTTGCCCGCCAGCAACTGGATGCCATTCGCCACAGTAAGGGCGACGAAAAAGTCTACCAGATTGGCCTTGAAATGAAGCAAGTCATGTTCGACCACGTCGGCGTGTTCCGAACGGAGGCGGGCATGACCGAGGCGCTCGCCAAAATCCGCGAACTGAAGGAACGCTTCAAGCACATCCACTTGGAAGATAGCGGAACGGT
This sequence comes from Chloroflexota bacterium, assembly GCA_011051635.1. Classification (GTDB taxonomy): domain Bacteria; phylum Chloroflexota; class Anaerolineae; order Anaerolineales; family DRKV01; genus DRKV01. The sequence goes on from DRKV01000211.1 coordinate 5,199, forward strand.
TTTCAACACCGAACTGCTCTCTGCATGGGAATTGAGCAACCTGCTTGATTTGGCGGAAGTGACCGCCGCTTCTGCCGTGGCCCGCAGAGAAAGTCGCGGCGCGCACGCCCACGAAGACTACCCCAAACGCGATGATGTCAACTGGCTCAAACACACCCTCGCCTGGCTGCGGGGCAAAGACGATGTTGAACTGCGCTACAAGCCGGTAGTCATTACGAAATACCAACCCAAGGAGCGGGTTTACTAACCACGAGGAAGGCTGTCATGCAGGTAACACTCAAGGTCTATCGCTACAACCCGGAAAAAGACAAAAAGCCGCACTACGATACCTTCACGCTGGAAGCGGACCCCACGGAACGTGTGCTGGACTTGATGGAACGCATCAAGGGGCTGCAAGACGGCACCCTGACCTTCCGCCGCTCCTGCGCGCACGGCGTGTGTGGCTCGGATGCCATGCGTATCAACGGCGTGAATCGCTTGGCCTGCAAAACACTGGTGCAGGATGTCGGCAAGAAAATCACCGTCGAACCTATTCTCGGCCTGCCCGTCATCAAAGACATGATTGTGGACATGGAGCCGTTCTTCGAGAATTACCGCTCGGTGATGCCCTACTTCGTCAACAACGACCCGCCTCCTAACGGGGAGCGGCTGCAAAGCCCCGAAGAACGCGAACGCTTCGACGATACCACCAAGTGTATTTTGTGCGCCGCCTGCACAACTTCCTGCCCTTCCTTCTGGGCCAACGGGAAGTACGTCGGCCCCTCGGCTATCGTCAACGCCCACCGTTTCATCTTCGACAGCCGCGACCAGGCCGCCAAAGAACGCCTGGAGATTCTGGCCGGGCAATTCGGCGTGTATCGCTGCCGCACCATCTTCAACTGCACCCTGGCCTGCCCGCGTGAGATTCAAATCACCAAGGCCATTGGAGAAATCAAAGAGGCCATTGCCACCGGCAATCTGGACTGAGGCCCCGCCTCGCCGACCGCATCTCAGACTTCGGAGGTCTCACGGGCCTCCGAAGTCTTGTCATTTCAGGGCTGATAGCCTGACAAAACGCGCCGCTATGTTTCTCTCACACGGAGACACAGGGAACACAGTTTTTTTGATAAAACGCCGTGTTCTCTGCGTCCCCGTGTGAGTACATGTCCCACTCGCACCGGACGACGGGAGCACTCAAGTTTTGTAGAATGGCAGCGGGAGCATCGTCCCTGCGGGTAGGGCTGAAACCCCTACCCTGATGCCCTTCCTGCCTCCTCCCAGCGGGGGTCTTCCAGGCCCTGAGGCGATAGCATCGGCGGCCATCAGCGTCATCGGCATTCTTCAAGCGACTTCTCCCCATTTCAGGGTATAATCTCGCCGCGCCCCCATAGCTCAAAGGATAGAGCAAGAACCTCCTAAGTTCGAGATGCCGGTTCGAGTCCGGCTGGGGGCTTTTTGCCAAAAAAATTTCCAGAAACCCTTGTCAAAACTGTCCCTTTCGTGTAAAATAACGGCATCCAGTCCTTGGGTGCCCCCCTCACTCAAGGACTGGATTTTTTTATCTCCCTGCCATGCCGCCTTTTGATAATTCTGACACCACGGAACGCTATCGGCGTATGCTGGCCGCGGGGATTGGCGCTGTCAAAGCAGGGGATGTGGACACCGCCCGCCCCCTTCTTCTCAAGGCAGCCCAGTTGCACCCCACAGATGCTACTCCGTGGCTATGGCTCTCAGCCACTACCCAGGACCCCGCCAAACAACACGAATATCTCGAAAATGCGTTCGCCGCCGACCCCAACAACAGCGCGGTGCGGCGCGGTCTGGCCTTGCTCTCCAGGAAGATGGCCGGGGAAACCGTTTTGGACGAAGGGAGCGGAATCGCCCCCGCGAAGGATGCCCCTCCCCAGGAGGCGGAGGCCCTTCAAGTTTTTCTCTGCCCCCGCTGCGGCGGCACCCAGGTTTTCAATCCAGCCTCCCAGGATTTGCTCTGCGCTCATTGCGGCACTCACACCGCCATTGAGGGGCATCCCGCCGCAGACCAAGCCGAACAAGTCATGGATTTCGTCCTCCCCACGGAGCGCGGTCACCGCTGGGCAGAAGCACAGACTATCCTGCGCTGTGAACGCTGCGGAGCGGAGACCATCTTCCCGACGGGCAGCACGGCAGAGACCTGCCCTTACTGCGGGGCGCACCAATGGCTCGCCACCGACGAAACCAGGGCTATGCTCGACCCCCATGTGATTATTCCCTTTCAGATGGAGGAAGCCGAAGCACGCCGCGCCATCGGAGAATGGCTTGCCCAGGGCTGGACGACCCCTGACGATATTACCCATCTGGCCCGTACTTTGGATTTGCGCCCCGCTTACTATCCTTTCTGGACTTTCGACGGCACGCTTGAGATGCAATGGTCGTGTGAAGTCAATATCGGGAATAACAAAGCCCCGGTTTGGGTTCCCCGTTCCGGCGTGGTACACGAGTTGTTCGACGACCTTCTCATTCCCGGCCTGAAGGATTTCCCCCGCAAGGTGCTGGAGCGCATCGCCCCTTTCGACTTGAAGGCTGTCCTGGCTTTCCAGCCCGCTTACCTGGCCGGTTGGCCGGCCTTGACCTACAACATCGCGCTCTCCGATGCCTCCCTGAGCGCCCGCCGGCAGGTGACGCGTCTGGTGCGCCGCACGCTGGAACCCCGTCTCAATATCACCCAAGACAAACGGAACCTGCGCACCGGCGGCATCACCTGGAGCGACATGACCTTCAAGTACCTCCTCCTGCCCCTCTGGAGCGGCACATTCCGCTACAGGGGCAAGTCTTACTCCGTATGGGTCAACGGGCAGACGGGCAAAGTCGGCGGGCAGCGTCCCCGCGACCGTCTCAAAGTGGCCGCCTGGGTTGGCATCATCCTCCTCTCCCTGGCCCTGATTGCCCTCCTCGCCTTCACCCTGACCCGCTGAAGTCGCCCCCCAAACCTGACGGGTTCTCCCAGACCCGACCAGTTCCCCAAACCCGTCGGGTCTCGCCCCTCCCTAATCCCCAATCCCTAAACCCCAACTTACCCCCCCATGACCCCTCCTCTCGACTTCCAAACCATCATCCTTCGTCTGCAAGATTTCTGGGCCGCCCACGGATGCCTCATCTGGCAGCCCTACCACACCGAAGTGGGGGCCGGGACGATGAATCCGGCCACCTACCTGCGTGTTCTCGGCCCCGAGCCGTGGAACGTGGCCTATGTGGAACCCTCCATCCGCCCCGACGACGGACGCTACGGCGAGAACCCCAACCGCCTCAACCAGCACACCCAGTTCCAGGTTATCCTCAAGCCCGACCCCGGCAATCCGCAGGAACTCTACCTCCAATCCCTGGAGGCCCTGGGGATTGACCCGCGGCAGCACGACATCCGCTTTGTGGAGGACAACTGGGAATCCCCCGCTTTGGGAGCCTGGGGGCTGGGTTGGGAGGTCTGGCTGGACGGGCTGGAAATCACCCAGTTCACCTACTTCCAGCAGGCGGGGGGGATGGTACTTGACCCGCCTTCCGTAGAACTCACCTACGGGCTGGAACGCATTGCGATGGCCTTGCAGGGCGTCCGCGATTTTCGCGACATCCGCTGGGATTCCGTCCGCACCTACGGCGACATTCAATTGGAGAGCGAACAGGAATTCAGCGCCTACTCCTTCGAGGTGGCCGACGTGGAGCGCCTGCGTACCCTCTACGCGACTTACGAAGCGGAAGCCCGCTCCGCTCTGGAACACACCCTCGTGCTTCCGGCGCACGATTACGTCCTCAAATGCTCGCACACCTTCAACCTGCTGGATACCCGCGGGGCGGTGGGCGTCACGGAGCGGCAGGCCCTTTTCAGCGCCATGCGCGGCCTGGCCCGCCGCGTCGCCGAAGCCTACCTCGCCAAGCGGGAGGCCGCCGGATTTCCGTGGGCGGCAGGTAACAAGGTGACGAGTGACGGGGTAACGAGTTCCCCGTCACCCCGTCACCCCGTTACCCCGTCACCCCAGCCCTTGCTCGTAGAAATCGGCACCGAAGAACTGCCCGCCTCCGAGGTGGATAGCCTCCTCGCCCAGTTGAGAGAGCGCTTCCCCGCTCTGCTCGACGAACTGCGCCTGGAACACGGCGAACTGCGCGTCCTGGGTACGCCCCGCCGTCTGGTGCTCTACGCCGAGAGATTGGCCCCCCGCCAGGCCGACCTGGAGCAGGTGGTCAAGGGGCCGCCCGCGGCCCGCGCCTTCGATGCGGAGGGCAACCCCACCCGCGCCGCACTCGGTTTCGCCCGCGGCAAAGGCGTGGCCGTGGAGGATTTGCAAATCCGCGAGATGGACGGCGGGCGCTACGCCGTCGCCGTGGTGCGCCGGGAGGGGCGTCCCGCCATCGAAGTCCTGAGCGAGGCCCTGCCCGGCCTGATTGCCTCCCTGCGCTTCCGCAAAGCCATGCGCTGGAACGCCACCAATGTGGCCTTCTCGCGCCCCATCCGCTGGCTGGTAGCCCTGTTTGGGGAGAGCGTCGTCCCCTTCGAGTACGCCGGCTATCGGAGCGGCGCGGTCACCCGCGGGTTGCGGCATCCTTTGGGAGCGCAAGCCGCTCAAATTCCGGTAGGTTCCCCGCGCGCATACTTCGGGGCGCTGGAATCCCAGGGCATCGTCCTCGACCCTGCGGAGCGCCGCGCCCTCATCCGCTCTCAGGCTGAAAAACTGGCCGCCGAGGTGGGGGGGCAAATCCCCGACGATGAAGCGCTGCTGGCCGAGGTCGCCAACCTGGTGGAAGCCCCCGTGGGGGTGCGCGGCTCCTTCGAGGCCGAGTATCTCGACCTGCCGCGGGAGGTGCTCATCTCGGTGATGCGGAAGCATCAGCGCTATTTTCCCCTCACCCCTACCCCCCTGGCCCCCCTCCCCCTCTCCCGGGGGGAGAGGGGGGGGGCCGACAGGCCGGGGGGAGGGGGTGAGGGGTTACTCCCCTACTTCATCACCATCTGCAACGGGGAGAAGGAGCGCCTGGATTTGGTGCGCCGCGGCAACGAGGATGTCATCCGGGCGCGCTTTGCCGACGCCGCCTTCTTCATCCGGGAGGACAAGCGCCGCCCGCTGGAAGACTGTCTCCCCCGCCTGAAGACGCTCACTTTCCAGGCCGATTTGGGTTCCATGCTGGACAAGACGGAACGCATCGCTGCCCTGGTGGAGGCCCTCCTGCCCCGGATGGAGATGACCCCCGAAGAGGCCCAGGCCGCCCGCCGCGCCGCCCGGCTGTGCAAGGCCGACCTGGCGACCAGCATGGTGGTGGAGATGACCTCCCTGCAAGGGGTGATGGGACGCTACTACGCCCTGCACAGCGGGGAACCGCCTGCCGTGGCGGAGGCCATCTTCGAGCATTACCTGCCGCGCTTTGCGGGGGATGCGCTGCCCCGCAGCAAACCCGGCCTTTTGGTGGGTCTCGCCGACCGGATTGATTCGCTGGCCGGTTTGTTCGCCGTCAACATGGCCCCCACGGGCAACAAAGACCCCTTCGCGCTGCGCCGCGCCGCCCTGGGGCTGGTCAGCAGTCTCCTGGCCTGGAATCTGGATTTCGACCTGCGCGCCGCCCTCAAGGCCGCCGCCGGTGTGCTGCCCGCCCGCTTCGATGCCGATGAGCAGGCCGATTGTCTGACCTTCATCGTGGAGCGCCTGCGTAACCTGCTCCTGGAAAAGGGCTACCGCTACGACGTGGTGGATGCCGTCCTGGTGGCGCAGGGACACAATCCGGCGCGGGCCGCCCGGGCCGTGGAAGAACTTTCCGCCTGGGTGGAGCGCCCCGATTGGAGCACCATCCTGCCGGCTTACGCCCGCTGTGTGCGTATCACCCGCGACAAGGATGAAACCTATCCCGTCGTCCCGGAGACCTTCGTCGAAGCGGCGGAACACGCCCTGTACGCCGCCCTCCGGCAAGCTCAGGCCGCCCGCCGCCGCCCCGGTTCGGTGGATGACTTCATGGAAGCCTTTCTGCCCATGATTCCGGTCATCAACCGCTTTTTCGAGGATGTACTCGTGATGGCCGAAGACCCGGCCCAGCGCGCCAACCGCCTGGGGATGCTCCAGGCCATCGCCTCCCTGGCCGAGGGCGTGGCCGATTTCTCCCGCCTGGAGGGGTTTTAGGCGGGGGACGATAGACGATAGACGGTGGACGGTGGACGATAGACCACGGACGACGGACAATGCCCGCTCCCCCCGTCACCCACTCACCTAATCACCCAGTCACCCATTCACCCACTCACCTAATCACCCCACCATGCCTTCCCCTCACATCTTGCTCGCCGTTCTTCTCATCCTGGCGCTGACCTTTGACTTCCTGAACGGCTTCCACGACAGCGCCAACGTGGTCGCCACCATGATTGCCTCCCGCGCCATGACGCCCCGCGCCGCCCTGGGAATTGCGGCGGTCTCGGAGTTCTCCGGGCCGCTCCTCTTCGGCGTGGCCGTGGCGACTACTATCGGGAAGGAGGTTGCCCCTCCAAATGCGCTCACCATTCCGGTGGTTTTCGCCGCTCTGCTGGCCGCCAGTCTGTGGAACATCATCACCTGGTATTTCGGCATCCCCTCCAGTTCCTCCCACGCCCTGATTGGCGGCATCATGGGAGCCGTCGCGCTAGGAGCAGGGATAGAGGTCATCCATTGGGAGGGGTTGACGAAGGTTTTCATCGCCCTCTTCTTTTCCCCGCTGATTGGTTTCGTGGTGGGCTGGATTTTGATGCGCATCATTTTCTTCCTGGCGCGGGATGCCACGCCAAAGGCCAACCTGTTCTTCAAGGGGGCGCAGGTGCCCACGGCGCTGGCGCTGGCCCTCAGCCACGGAGCGAATGACTCCCAGAAGACGATGGGCATCATCACGATGGGGCTTGTCATTCTGGGCTACCAGAAGACCTTCCATGTGCCGCTATGGGTCATCTTGGCAAGCGCTTCGGCCATTTCGCTGGGGACGGCCACCGGCGGCTGGCGCATCATCCACACCCTGGGAGCGAAGTTCTACCGCATCCGCCCTGTACATGGCTTTGCCTCCCAGGCGGCTTCGGCAGCCGTGATTCTCTCCGCCTCGCTGCTGGGAGGCCCGGTAAGCACCACCCAGGTGGTCAGTTCCTCCATCCTGGGGGTGGGTGCAGCCCAGCGGCGTTCTCAGGTGCGCTGGGGCGTGATGGCCGACATGCTCACCGCCTGGCTGCTCACCATTCCACTCTCCGCCGCACTGGGGGCAGGGCTTTTCTGGCTGCTCAGTTTGTTGCCCTATTTCCAGGGGTAACCTGCCCACCCCCGGCTTGTGGCTCATTTCGCGAAAGGATTGTTCCATGGGTATTGCTACCTTCTTCAAAACCCGTCAGGAGGACCGCTTCCTCCAGTTGTTGATTGAACAAAGCGCCCTGACCACGCAGGGATTGGAAATGCTCCAGGAGTTCGTCTCCGACCCCAGCGAGGCCAGCATCAAGGCCATGCGGGAGCAGGAGTACGCCGCCGACGAGGTACGCCGCGTCCTGATTGATGAATTGCACAACACCTTCATCACTCCGTTGGACCGTGAAGACATCTTCAACATTTCTCTCAACATCGACGAGATGCTCGATTACGCCTACAGCACCCTGGAGGGGATGCGCCTGCTCAAGGTGAGCGCCGACGAATACCTCTTGCAAATGCTGGAACACAACCACAACGCGGCCAACGAACTGTACATGGCGATGCAGCGCCTGCGCAGCAACCCCCGCGTCGCCGGGGAACACGCCCAGCGCACCCGCAAACTGGAAAATGAAGTAGACCACCTCTACCGCGTCGCCATCGCCGACCTGTTCACCAAAGCCAAAGACTTCAAACAGATGATGAGCCTCCTGCGGCGGCGTGAAATCTACCGCCACGTCTCCAACATGGCCGACCGGGCCGCGGCTGCCGCCGACGTGGTCGGCATGGTGGTGATGAAACTCACCTGACCCGCTTATGCACAAGTGGAAGAAAGTCTTTATCGGCGGTGCGGCCCTCGTGCTGGCCGCCGTTTTTCTTGCCCGCTGGGAACCCGTCCGGCGGCGGCTGGCCTGGCGCGTGGACATCGCCCGCACCTACCTGCGCGGCGTCATCTACCCCGCGGATGCCATGCCCACCCCGCTCCCCCCGCAACCCGCCACCCCTAACTCCGCCACCCCTAACCTCGCAACCCCTGACCCCGCA
>DRKV01000212.1 GCA_011051635.1 Chloroflexota bacterium
AGTCCCCCGCTAGAGCGGCGAAGGCGGCAGATGTTGAAGTCCTTCGCTTTTCCGTGCAAATCAGCGGGCATCAGCGTCATCTGCGTTCTTCAAACGACTTTTCTGCATTTCTCGATTGCCCCCGTCTTTTTTTTTTTTACAACCCGGCCCCTCAATCCGATTCCAAAGAGAGCACCACCTGATGAGCAAACGCTTCGATTACAACACGCTGGCACACCGCCTGCAAGACATCTTTCCCCCTTCCAGCGCCCCCCTGCTGTACGGAACGGCCATCCTGGTCGGATTTGGCACAGGGTTGGGCGCTGTCTTTTTCATCAAACTGATTGCCTGGGTAGAAATCATCGCCTATGAAGGCCTCCCCGGCCTGATACCGGGGCTGGGACGCGGCTGGTTCATTTTCATCCCCGTCATCGGCGGGCTGATGGCCGGTCCCATCATCTCTTTCTTCGCACAGGAGGCCAAAGGGCACGGCGTTCCCGAAGTGATGGAGGCCATCGCCCTGCGGGGGGGACGCATTCGCCCGCGGGTGGTGGTCGCCAAAGTGGCCGCCTCGGCCAGTTGTATCGGGACGGGTGGTTCGGCGGGGCGCGAGGGGCCAATCGTCCAGGTAGGAGCGGCGCTCGGCTCCACCGTAGCCCAATGGCTCCACTTCTCGGAGGGACGCATCCGCAATCTGGTGGCCTGCGGGGCGGCAGCCGGCATCGCGGCCACGTTCAACGCCCCTATCGCCGGTGTGGTTTTCGCCCTGGAAATCATCCTCGGCGAACTGGCTATCGCCGACCTGAGCAGCGTGGTGCTCTCGGCCATCACCGCCAGCACGGTGGCGCGCGCCTTCCTGGGTGACGCCCCGGCCTTCAAAATTCCGCTCTACGCCGTGCAGCACCCTTCGGAAATTTTGCTTTACCTGCTCCTGGGGGCTGTCAGCGCCTTCGTGGGCGTGCTCTTCATCCGCTCGCTGTATTTCTTCGAAGACGTATTCGACAACTGGGACTGGCCGGATTACCTCAAGCCGGCGGTCGGAGGCCTGCTGCTGGGACTGATGGGCTACCTTTACCCGCAGATTTTGGGGCTGGGCTTCGTGCCCGAAGACGAATTGAACCTGGGCATCATCCCCTCTCAAAACATCCCTCACGTCTTCGGGGCCGGTTTTCCCGTCATCGAACTGGCCCTGCTGGGCAAAGTCTCCATCGGCTTGCTGCTTACCCTGATTTTCCTCAAAGTGCTGGCGACCTCCCTCACGCTGGGGTCGGGGAACTCCGGCGGGGTCTTTGCGCCCGGCCTGTTCATGGGAGCGATGACGGGCGGAAGTTTCGGATGGGTCGCCCACCGATTGCTGCCCAACCTGGCCGCCGGGCCGGGGCCGTATGCCACGGTGGGCATGGCTGCCGTCTTCGCCGCCGCGGCCCGCGCTCCGCTAACGGCCATTCTGATAGTCTTCGAGATGACCGACGACTACCGCATCCTGCTCCCTCTGATGGGGGCGGTCATCGTCAGCATCGTCATCGCCCAACATATTCAACCCGAATCCATCTACACCCTCAAACTGGTGCGCCGCGGCATCCGCCTGTTCCGCGGGCGGGATGTGGACGTGATGGCCGCCGTCACCGTGGCCGAAGTGATGGACAAAGCCCCCCTGACCGTCACCGCCGACATGCCCATCAAAGACCTGGCCGCCCTCTTCCACCGCACCAACAGCCACGGCTTCCCCGTCGTGGATGAAGAAGGCCACCTGTGCGGCATCGTCTCCCTGCGGGATTACCGCCGCGTCGCCACCCCCGGCGAACCAATCCCCGACCTGACGGTGCGCGACATCGCCACCCACAACCCGGTTACCGCCTTCCCGGATGAGCGCCTTTCGGACGTCCTGCCCCGCATGGCCCCCCGCGACCTTTCCCGCGTGCCGGTTGTCTCCCGCGAAGACCCTCGTCGTCTGGTGGGCGTCATCCGCAGGCACAACATCATCCGCGCCTACGAGATAGGTCTGGTACGGCGCGGCTTTGCTCTGGGGCACTTCCCCGATTCTCCGCCCGGGACCGTCACCGGCCAGTTTCCCATCACGCCGCGCTCTCCCTATGCCCACAAAGCGCTGGCCGAACTGGAATTACCGGAAACCTTCCTCGTCATCCACATCCAGCGGCGTGGACGCGTCATCGTTCCCCACGGAGACACGCGCCTGCTCCCCGGCGACGTCGTCACCGTGCTAAGCCGGGACGGCGATTTGCAGGAACTGGAAACTTTCTGGCTGCAAAACGCAGATGTATTGGATGACAGCGAAAACGCCCCTCCTCCGGATTCTGCGCCTGTTGTAGAAAGTCCGCCCTCCCCAGAATCTGACCGCCCCGAAACGGACTCCCCCGAGGGTGGCTCTTGACCCCCAAAAAAGTGCTCACTTCTTGACCGCCACCAGGGTGCCGTCTCCCGCCGGATAGATGTGGGCGGTCACCCGCGGGTCATCGGCCACCATGCGGTTGAAGTCTCGCACAGCGTCAATCGCCGGGCCGTGGAGGTCTTGCCGCGCCACGCTGCCGCCCCACAGGGCGTTGTGCGCCGCCACCACGCCCCCCGCGGGGATGTGCTCCAGCGCCCAGGCGTAGTAACGGGGATAGCCTTCCTTGTCGGCGTCGATGAAGACGAAATCAAAAGGCGCATGGCGGGCGGCCTGCTTGAGCATGGCTACCGCGTCCCCCTCCAGGAGGGTGACGCGCTGCTCCACCCCTGCCAGTTGAAAGTTGCGCCGCGCCACGGCGGCGTGACGGGGTGACTTCTCGATGGTGTAGAGATGCCCGTCCTCCGGCAGGGCGCGCCCCATCCAGATGGCGCTGTAACCGGCCAGCGTGCCGATTTCCAGGACGCGCCGCGCTCCGCTGAGGCGCACAAGAAGGTGCAAAAAAGCGCCTTCCTCGGGGCCGACGGCGATTTGCGGCAGCCCCTGGGCGGCGCTTTCCTCCCGCACGCGGCGCAGGGTTTCGTCTTCGCGGGCAAACAGGGACTGGATGTAAGCATGGATTTGGGGGGTATCGGGGGTCTGGTTCATGTCATCTCTTTGCACACTTTCACGGTCTGCACGTGGATATCCACGATATCGCTCATTCGGCGGGCATAGCCGCCG
>DRKV01000213.1 GCA_011051635.1 Chloroflexota bacterium
GCCGAACCTTCTTCTTTCTCGTAAAAAATGCCGTAGAGGGTAGCAACCTGGGCAATTTCTTCCGGTGTGCCGCTCAGTCCGATGAAATTCGGGTCAAAATGCTTGACGTAGGCATCGGTCTTCTCCGGCGTGTCGCGTTCCGGGTCCACCGTAATCATAATCACCTGATAGTGGTCAGCCTGCTTGCCCAAAAGTTGCATGGCTTTCGCCAGGTCGGTCATGGTCGTGGGACACACATCGGGGCAGAAGGTGTAACCGAAGTAAAGCAACACTATCTTGCCGCGAAAATCACCGAGAGAAACCGGGCCGTTCACGCCCTGCAGGGTGAAATCGGGAGCCGTCCCCGCCGAGGGGACAAGAGAGCCGTGGAATTTATAGGGACGCAGGCGAGTGAAGGCAAACCAGCCCAAAAACACCACCGCCACGCCAAGCAAAATGCTGATGAGGAAAAAGCGTCGTGAAGATTTCATAGTTTTTCAAGGTGCATAACACAAAAACAGGTGGGCGGCCTCGTAAGCCAATTTGGATGCGCCCTTGCTGTTCTCAATCTCGTTTGCCAGGACGCCGATGTGCCGCAGGATACGCTTCGCATTGGGGAGCATCGTCTCGTAACGGTACTCCTCGCGAATGATGCCCCAGCCATCCACCAGGATGTATTTGGGGTCGAATTCGAAAGTGCCATCCTCCCGGGGGTGATAGTAAACCTCGAACCCGGCTCCGAGGATGGTCTTGAGCAGGGATGGATTTTCGGCAGTCGCGAATATCCAGCGGTCGGTATCCGCGTCGAGAGAATCGGCATAGGCGCGCAGAACTTCCGGGGTATCATGCTCCGGGTCAAAAGAGATGGTCACAAATTTCATGGGGATGTCCGGCGGCAGGACCTCATCCAGGCCGGCCTGCACCTGCTTGAGCGTCTCGTTCATCCCGTAACACGGGGTCGGGCAACGCGTGTAGGTGAAGTTGTAAAGGACCACCTTGCCGCGCAGGTCCTCGCTGGTCAGTTGTTGACCATCCTGGTCTATCAGGGCAAAACCGGGGGCCAGCCGAATACGCGGGACGACCTGCACGGGCTGAAAGACTTTGAAACTGATGACCGATGCCGCCACCAGCCCCAGGAAGACAAACGGCAGCCAGTGCCACCAGCGCGTCATACGCCCACCTCAGACGGGGAGGCATCCAAGGGTACTGCAAGCCGGTCGAGGGTAGCGGCCTCCAGTTGGGCGAGCATGGCATCCTGGGCCTGCTGCCACCAGAAACGGGTCGGACATGCCTCCTCTTCGAAGGAGCAATCATCGTGCCCCTTGATGCACTCGGAGATGGCGATGCGCCCCTCCATCCCCTCCACCACTTCCCGCAGATTGATTTGCTGCATGGGACGCGCCAGCCGGATGCCGCCGCGAGGCCCGCTGACGGTCTCCAACAAGCCCAGATTGGCCAGTTGGGCCACAATGCGGCGAAAAAAAGCCCGCGGGACGTTGGTTTCGGCCTGCAAGCGGGAACCGGGGATGTACTTACCGCTATCGTGCCGGGCTGCAGCCAGCAAAATGCGCACGGCGTAATCCGTGCGGGAACGCACTCGTATCATAGTCAGGGAAATATCCTATACGAATTGGGTAAAGGTTGGGGAAGTATAAGAAGACCCTGGTCAAAAGTCAATCCGCAGGGAGGATGTTTTTTTGTCACCCCTATAAGTGTCAAGTGTCACCCTCTGGCGTGAATTCGTCACCCGCCCCGTCCCGCCCCCAAAAGCGGATATAATTTCCCCATGGATTTCCTCGCCCCCGCCGGGCTGCTCTTCGGCCTGCTCGCCATTCCGCTGGTGGCGCTCTACCTGCTCAAGATGCGCCGCCAGGAAGTGCCCTTCTCCTCCCTTTACCTGTGGGAACGCGCCCTGCGCGATATGCAGGCCAACGCCCCGTGGCAGAGACTGCGCCGCAACCTGCTCCTCCTCCTGCAACTGCTGGCTTTGGGGTCTCTCACCCTGGCGCTGGCGCGTCCCGTGCGCCTCACGGAGGGCCTGACGGGGCAAAACACGGTCGTCCTGCTGGATGCTTCGGCTTCCATGCAGGCCGCCGACGTGCAGCCCAGCCGCTTCGCCGCCGCCGTGGAGACCCTCCATCAGGCAATTGACACCCTCCCCGACGGGGGGCGCATGACCATCATCCAGGCCGGGGCGCGCCCCCTCCCGCTGGTGAGCAGCACGGAGCGGGAGGCCCTCCACGCCGCTCTGGAACGCGCCGCCCCCGAAAACGGGAGGACCGACTGGCAGGCGGCCCTGGCTCTGGCCGCGGGAGCAGCCCGTCAAAGCGCGGAAACCCTCTTGCTGGTGGTCTCCGACGGCGGCCTGCCCCCTTCCGGGCTGCCTCCCTTTCCGGGCGAAGTCCGCTACCTCCCCATCGGGGCGGAGGATGCCAATCTGGCAATCGCGGCCTTCACCGCCCAGGCATCCGGCGGGGAAGTGACGCTCTTCGCCCGCCTGCACAACTACGGAGCGCAGCCCGCCGAGGGCCTGCTGGCCTTCTACGCCCAGGATACCCTCCTGCACGCCGAAACCGTCACCATCCCCGCCGGGGCAGACCGCGGCGTAACCCTCCCCGGCCTGCCCGACCTCCCCGCCGCCTACCGCGCCGTCCTCCGCCCGGCGGAGGGGAGCCGCCCCGATTACCTCGCCCCGGATAACACGGCCTTCGCCGTTTACCAGCCCCGCCCGGAGCGCCGCGTCCTGCTGGTCACCGCCGGGAACATCTTCCTCGAAAACATCCTCGCCGCCCTGCCCGGCGTACACGCCTACCGCGCCCAGCCGGTGGAGGGCCGCCCGCCCGCACTCCCCCCCAAAGACCGTTTCGACGTTTACGTTTACGACGGCCTGCTGCCCGATACGCTCCCGCCGGAGGGCAACTTCCTTTTCATTGCGCCCCCCGACAACCCGCTTTTCGCCGTCGGCGCGCCCTACACCCCCACCCTGCCCGTCACCCTGGCGGAACACCCCCTGACCGCCGGGATGGACTGGGGGAAGGTTTACGTCGGGAAGGCGCGGCGCATCCAGCCGCCCGCGTGGGGCATCCCCCTGGTCTGGACGCAGGAGGGGACGCTGGTGTTTGCCGGAGAGCGGGAAGGCCGCCGCCTGGGAGTGCTGGCCTTCCACTTGCAGGATTCCAACCTGCCTTTGAACGTGGCCTACCCGGTGCTGATTGCCCGTTTGCTGGAATACCTCGCCCCCGGGTTGCCCTTCGAAGCCGGGAGCAGCCTGCCCCCCGGCGGAAACCTCCTCATCCGCCCCGGCGTGGACGCCCAACAGGTGGTCGTCGCCGACCCGTCGGGAGCGATGCACACCCTCTCCCCGCAGGGACGGAGTTTGTCCTTCGCCGACACCGCCCTGCCCGGCGTGTACGCCGTCAACATCTACACCGACCCCCAGCAAAGCACACCGGCGCGGGTGGCTTACTTCACCGTCAATCTGTTCGCCCCGCAAGAGTCGGCCATCCGTCCGGCGGATTCCATCGCCATCCCCGCCCTGGAGGGAGCGCAGACGGAATCCCGCGGCCGGCGGGAACTGTGGCCCTGGTTCGCGGCGGCGGCCTGGCTCTTCTTGCTGGTAGAATGGCTTGTGGCCTACGCCCCCCGCCGCCTAAAAACCTGACGGGTCTGCGAGACCCGTCAGGCCTGGAAGGTGCGGCGCGCCGAATGGGAAAGCGGAGACTTGTCTCCGCACTCCACACCCTCCCGCTTTGGACTGCGGCTTCTCGATGCCGCTTTCGCTCCAGCGACGGCCAGGAGACCTGACGGGTTTGTGAAACCCGTCAGGTCTGCACCCCCTTGCGACTACGACCCGGAGGTAGAACCCTATGAAGATTTTCGTCACCGGCGGCAGCGGATTCATTGGCCGCCATCTCGTCCGCCAACTGGTTGCCCGAAAACACACCGTCAAGGCCCTCTCGCGCTCCCCGAACAGCGACATGCTCCTGCACCAGATGGGAGCGCAGCCCGTTCGCGGCCATCTCCACGACCTGCCCGCCCTGCGGGCCGGGATGGAGAAATGCGACGCCGTCTTCCACCTGGCCGCCTGGTACGGGCTGGGGAAGCGCCGCGCCGCCCAGGCCGAGCGCATCAACGTGGCCGGGACGCGCAACGTGCTCCACACCGCCCATCAGGCCGGTATCCCCCGCATCATCTACACCAGCACGATTGCCGTCTTCGGGGATACCAAAGGGCGGCTGGTGGATGAGACTTACCAACACGCGGGGCCTTTCCTGAGCGAGTACGACCGCACCAAATGGCTGGCGCATTACCGCGTCGCTTTGCCCCTCATCGAGCAGGGCGCGCCCATCACCATCGTCATGCCGGGCGCGGTGTACGGCCCCGGCGATACCAGCATCGTCCACGACCTGATGCGCCTCTTCCTGCAAGGGCGGATGCCCATCATCCCCGGCCCGGAGACCGCCCTGGCTTACGCCCACGTGGAGGATGTCGCCCGCGGGCACATCCTGGCGCTGGAGAAGGGCAAAATCGGCGAGAGTTACATCCTGGCCGGGCCGGTACGCACCATGCGGGAGATGGCGCACCTGTGGTCTGCGCTGGGAGAACGCCCCGCCCCGCGCCTGGAGATTCCCGCAGGTTTGCTGCACCCCATCGCCCCTTTGATGGGCCTGCTGGAAACCCTCGTGGACCTGCCGGCCCCCTTCACGGAGGAAGCCGTCCGCTCGCTGGGAGCCACCTACATCGCCCGCAGCGACAAGGCCCGCGCCGAACTGGGCTGGGAGCCGCGCCCCGTCGAGGAGGGGATGCGCGAAACCGCCAACAGCATCCTTCCCTACCTGCCCCCTCCCGCGGACGCCGACACCCGCCGCAAGCGCTCCGCCGCCGCCCTGCTCATCGCCGCTCTGTTCACCATCCTGTGGCTGATGAATCGGGATGAGTGAGCATGTCCTTCTCCCGTCCCCTCTGGCTGCTGCTCCTGCTGTTCCTGCCCCTCGTCCTGTGGGCGGGATGGCCGCGCCGGGTGGCGGGACGCCGCCGCCGGACGGTCGCTTTGGCTATACGCAGCGCGCTCCTGCTGGCCCTCACCCTGGCCCTGAGCGGCTTCGCCTGGAAGCGCCCTGCCGACCGCCTGGATACCGTCTTCGTGGTGGACTGGTCGGATTCGCTGCCGGATGAGGCCAAAGGGGATGAGGTGGCCTACGTGCAGCGCGCCCTGGCGGAGATGCACCCCGACGACCGCGCCGCGGTGGTCGTCTTCGGGCGGGAGGCGCTGGTGGAGCGCGCCCTTTCCACGGAGGAGACCTTCGGCGCAATCACCTCTCTGCCCCTCACCAACGGCAGCGACCTGGAGGAAGCCCTGCGCCTGGCGCTGGCGCTCCTGCCGCCGGAGAACGCCCGCCGCATCGTGGCGCTCACCGACGGGGCCTACACCGGCGCAGACCCCCTCCCCATCGCCACCCTGATTCGCAGCAGCGGGATAGACCTGCGCTTCGTGTGCTACCCCTTCGGCGAAGTCGCCGACCCGCAGGAGTGCCGCACCCCCGCCGGCGGCCTGCCCGACGCCGCCGTGACCGCCGTCCACCTGCCCGACCTCACCCACCGGGGCGAAACCCTGAAGATGGAAGTCACCATCCAGGCCGGGGGGACGGTCACCGGCACGCTGGAGGTACACGCCCAGGATGGGACGCTGCTCTACCGCCAGCCCTACACCGCCCGCCCCGGACGCGATACCCTCACCATTCCCCTCCTGGCCGAAGGGGAAAGCGGCCTGCATACCTTCCGGGTGGAATTCATCCCCTCCACCGGAGATTTCTACCCCCAGAACAACAACCTGGAGGCCGCCACCCGCCTGCTGGGAGAACCCCGCCTGCTGGTGGTCGCCCCCCCCGAAGGGGAAGACCTGCGCCCCTTCAGCGAGGAGACGCGCCCCGACGAGGCCGCCGCCCTGGTGGCCGCCCTCCAAAACGCCGCCCTGGAAGTGGAACGCGTCCTGCCGCAGGGACTGCCCTTCTCGCTGGAGGTCCTGAGCGCCTACGCCGCCGTCATCCTGGTGGACGTGCCAGCCGCCCAACTCACCCCACGGCAGATGAGCGCCTTGCAGCGTTACGTGCGCGACCTGGGCGGGGGACTGATTGCCGTCGGCGGGCCGACTTCCTTCGGGATGGGCGGCTACTTCCGCACCCCGCTGGAAGAAGCCCTGCCGGTGGAAATGCAAATCAAAGATGAGCGCCGCCGCCCGCGGCTGGCATTGGGCTACGTGATTGACCACTCCGGCAGCATGATGGAGACCAGCGGCGGCCCGACCAAACTCCAACTGGCGCAGGAGGCCGCCATCCGCTCGGTAACGATGCTGATGCCCGGCGACCAGGTGGGAGTGGTGGCCTTCGACGACAAGGCCTCCTGGGTCGTCCCGATGCAGACGCTGGAGGACCCCGCCGCGATACAGGCGGCCATCGCCCGCATCGGGGGCGGCGGCGGAACCGACATCTACGCCGGGCTGCTCGCCATGTCCAAAGTTCTGCCCAAGACGGAGGCCCAAGTCAGGCACATCATCCTGCTGACCGACGGCGGCGCAGACCCCACCGGCATCCCCGAACTGGTGCAGCGGATGTACAAGGAGCAGGGCGTCACCCTGACGGCCATCGGCGTGGGCGCGGACGCCACCCCCGCCTTGCAACGGTGGGCCGAACTTGGCGGCGGACGCTACCATTTCGTGCGCGACCCGGCCACCCTGCCGGCCATCTTCACCACCGAGACCGCTCTGGTGAGCCGCTCTTACCTGGTGGAGGAGACCTTCACGCCCCTCCAGACGGCGGCTTCGCCCCTCATTCCGGCGGGCGGCCTGCCCCCCCTTTACGGCTACGTGGCGACCGAAGCCAAACAGACCGCCCAGGTCGTCCTGCAATCCCCCAAAGAAGACCCCATCCTGGCGGTGTGGCGCTACGGCCTGGGCAAGGCGCTGGCTTTCACCTCGGACGCGACCGGGCGCTGGGGGCGGGACTGGCTACGCTGGGAAGGCTACGCCCCCTTCTGGGAGACAGCGGCCCGCGCCGTGCTGGGGCGCGTCCAGAGCGAGCAACTCCGCACCGAGGTTCGGATGGAGGGGGAAAACGCCCGTCTGGTGGTGCTCCTGCC
>DRKV01000214.1 GCA_011051635.1 Chloroflexota bacterium
AGGAAGGGAATCATGTAGGGGGCGGTGAGGAGGATAGTGGGGGGCATTGGTTGGGGTAGTTTGATAGTTGGATGGTTTGGTAGTTGGGTAGTTCTCTGGTTCAGCGGTTGCATCGGTTCAACAGTCACCCGCTCCCTAATCCCCGATTCCTGCTCCCCAATCCCTGCTTCCTACTCATCAAAAAATCCACAATCTCGAAATCCAGTTCTTCATCAATATCCCAGGCTTCGGCGGGGTCAATCTCGAACATCAACGGGCGCTCGCCGAGGCGGTTGCGCCGCGCCAGCAGTTTTTCGCGGGTGAAGATGTAGAGGCAGGAGTTCTCCTCGTACACCGGGGGCAGGTCCTGGGTTTGCAGGAGGATGGCCGGGTTGTGGTTGATGGCGCGTCCCAGTTGGTCGTAGAGACGGGTTTGCAGCCGCGTGACGCCGAAAAGCGAATCGTGCGCCGGGTAGCGCGCCAGGAAGGTCTGGATGGCACGGGAGACGGTTTCTGCTTTGAGCAGGGGATTGGTGCTGTGGGTTTGCAGGTAGAAATCGGCCTCGGCCAGCGACATATCGTAGGCCAGGATTTCGTTCATCGGCACGTCGTCGGCGCGCAGATGTTCGGGGCGCTCGACCACCCGCACTGCGGGGAAGTGCTCCCGCAGGCCGTCCATCACCGGCGGCGAGTCGGTGTCCACCAGGATTTCGTCAACCTGCGGCACGGATAGCAGCGTCTCGATGATGTAGTGGAACAGCGGTCTGCCCGCCAGCGGGCGGTAGTTCTTGCCCGGCACACGCTGGGAGTGGTGCCG
Organism: Chloroflexota bacterium; assembly: GCA_011051635.1. Classification (GTDB taxonomy): domain Bacteria; phylum Chloroflexota; class Anaerolineae; order Anaerolineales; family DRKV01; genus DRKV01. The sequence goes on from DRKV01000214.1 coordinate 797, forward strand.
CATGGGGACGAGGGCGACGAGTTTCATGAGGCTCTCTTCTCCTTCCCGCTCCACGCTTCGATATCCAGCCGCAGGACGGCGGTACGCTTCAAATCGTAGTCCGTGATGGGGGTGTAGTCCTCCCCGTAGCGCAGGTGTGGGAAATACTTCCCCAACAGCAGCCGGAGGCCGTGTTCGGCCTCCTCCGGCCTCTCCACCACCGCGATTGGCCCGAAAAGCACCACTCCGGCGTATTCGGTATCCATCTTCGCGGCGGCCTTGCCCGCAATCAGCCGTCCGGCGCGGCTCACGTTGAAGGTCGCCGGAGCGCCGCCGCCGACCAGCGAGAAGGTCAACCCCTGCCGCGCCCCGTGGAGATAGACACAGTGCCGCTCCGCATCGTAAACGAAGTTGCGCGCCACGGTGAAGGGCTGCCCCTCGCCGCAAAAAGCCAGCACGCCGAACTCCGCTTCGCGCAGAAAATCTACCATCCAGGTCGCATCGTAGACGGCGAGTTCCTTGCGGCGCACCTCCACAAGCGGGCCGCGGGGAGCGGACTCATCCCTCGGGACGGGCGCATCTCCCTCCAGGCGGTAACCGCCCCGCCGGAGGGCGGTCAGGGCACGGCGCAAATCCCGTTCGCGCACCAGAAGGTAATCCGTATCGAAGGTCGAGAGGGCAAAAACGCTCACCCCCGCATTCGCCAGGAAGCGCGTCAGGCGCGCCAGAATGCCGACCAGCGAGAAATCCAGTTGCCCGGCGACCCGCAGGGCGCGCCAGTTCCCCTCGCAACGCGCCTGCGGAATTTCCACTCCCACAGGGCACACGATGGAAATCTCCTCCGGGGTGCGCGTCACGCTGACCAGCCCCCCATCCCACACCTGCGGCGGGATTTCCGCCCCCGGCGGCAGTTGGCAGACCGCGAAAGCCCCCTCCAGAACCCGCAGCCTCACCTCACGCCCCATCTCCCCCTCCCTGCCCCCCGGCTCCTCGTCCCTGCTCCCCAATCCCCAATCCCTGCCCATACCGTATCGGCTCCACTTCCCGGCGGCGCGCCCCGTTGGTCGTCTTCCAGCCGTGGGGATAGTAGAACGTCTGGCGCAACTGCCAGGTGATAGGCCCGCTCTGCTTGTAGCCCTGATACGTGCCCCAAAACTGCATCAGCCGGAACCAGAAAATATCGCGCCAGTGCCGCCACAACTGCTTCTGCTGTCTGGCGTGCCACAAATCGTTGAAGGTGTTCCCCAGCCACAGGCGCAGGAAATCCCAGAACGAGAACTCCTCATCGGGGTAGAGGCGCTTGAAGGCAATCGCCTCGCGGCGGTAGCGGTTGAGCACCTGCCGCGGCGTCTCGTCGTGTACGTGGATGATTTCCGCCTCGGCCACATACGAGACCGCGTACCCCGCATCCATCGCCCACTGCGCCCAGGCCAGGTCTTCCAGGCCGGTCAGGGTTTCGTCGTAGGGATGCTGCTCCCACAGGCGGCGGCGGATGGCGGCGTTGGCGTTGTTGCAAAAGGGGTGAATCTGCCGCTGCTCGGAGATGTCGGGATACCAGCGGGCAAAGACCTGCTGCTCAGAGAACTTCGCCCCTGCCGGGCCGCGCTGCTTCCCGTATGTCACCGCCACGCCGGGGTCTGCGAACGGCTCCAGCAGGCGCTCCAGCCAGTCGGGATAGACCGGATAGACGTGGGCGCTCGCCATGACGATGAACTCCCCGCGGGCGTGACGGATGCCCAGGTTGAGAGCGCGCCCGAAGGTGAACGCCGAAGGCCGGATGCTGACCACCTGCACCGGATACTGCCGCGCAATCCGCACCGTCTCGTCCGTCGAGCCGGAATCCACCAGGATGATTTCCACGCCATCCAGCGTCTGCTGCGAAATGCCGTACAGCAGCCGCCCGATGTGTTCGGCCTCGTTGTACGCCCGGATGACCACCGAGCAGCGCGGTCTGGCGTTACCAGTCTTTGTCGCTTTCATAACCCAATGCAATCAGCAAGTCCCCGGCCACATCCTTGAAAAGGGCTGTGGTCTCCGGGGTGAAGGATTCCCTCCACCCGCCGGCTTTTCCGCTCCGAAAGGTGGGGGATTTTTCGGGGTTGATGGCAGCCTCCAGAAGGGAGATGGCTTCTTCCCGCGGGATTTTCAGGGGGAAGCCCCGCCTTACGGCGTGGTCGAGAACCGCTCCCAAAGCGGCGCGGCGTCCCTGAAGGAAATCTTCAAAATGGAGCAGACTCACTTCAGGCTGCTCCAGCCACCCCCGATAGGGCGCGAACCTTTGAGAGATGTCCGGGAAGGGTACTTCCGCATCCGGCAGCCCCAGAATGCTGACCCGCAGACGGCTCTCGAAATCCGGCAGGGAGCGGTAATAGGCGTGGTGGACGTGTCCCGGAGCCATATCGGTCACGTAATGGACGTGCGAGACGACCACATCCCGCGGGTCGCGCACGATGAACCAGGCGGCAACCCCCGGACGGCACAGCAAAGGGACGGTCTCCGGCAGGGCGTGGACGTGGCCGTAGCCGATGTCGCCGGGACGCAGGCGGCGCAGGTCGGCGGCAATCTCGGCAGGGGTGCGCTCTCGACCCGTCGCGCTCTCGTAGGTGAGGACGGCGGGCAAACCGGCATCCACCGCGGGGCCGAAGCGGGCGAAGCCCTCCAGAACCTGCGTCAGGAGGTGCGTGCCGCTCTTGGGGAAGGAGTTGGCGAACAGCACCGGCGCGCCGCGCAGCGCCGGGCCGTAGCGGGCAAAGGCCGCCGCCCGGCGGAGGCGGTGGCGGAGGGTGCGAAGAAGGCGTTTCATGGAGGGGTGAGTGGGTGACTGGGTGACTGGGTGAGTAGGTGACTGGGTGACTGGGGGGCGTCTACCGTCCACCGTCCATCATCCGTCGTCTGTTGTCTGTCGTCCATCGTCCCTCCTCCAGCCTCACCAGCCCCTTCTCCGCCAGCAGAGCGACCACGTCCCAGGCGGCCTGGAAGGTCGTGCCCACTTTTTCGGCAATCTCGGCCACGCTGAGCGTCCCGTCGCAATGCTCCATGACGCGGAACAGGACGCGGTGGCCTTCGGGGTTGAGGCGGTAATCAATCCAGATGCCCTGCCCCGAAGCGAAGATTTCCCCTTTGAAGTTGTTGACCGGATACAGGTTGCGCTCCCAGG
>DRKV01000215.1 GCA_011051635.1 Chloroflexota bacterium
CATCTGGACGAATAGCAGGATATGCGCCGCCATCTGCCATGTGCGCAAGCGCTTCAATATTGTTAAAGGCAGTTGCTGCCAGGTAGACGAACTCTGCATAGGCGACATCACGGGGCCGCAGGACAGCAAAACCGGTGCTCCCGGTTAGTCCCTCCTCTAAAATAAAAGCATAAGAGCCATTGCCAGGTCTAACGGTGCCGATAATTGTGTCTCGCGGACGTAGTACGCGCTGAGCCCGGCTCGGTGCATCGCCTTTTGAGTAGACTGCCACTGACTCAATACGGCCCCGCTTCGTGTTTGACAGGTCAACGTAGCGAATCTCCTGCGGACGGGTCTTCTTTGACCACGTCTCCGGGTTGAGCGCTGCAAAGTCTTTGAGTGTTCCCACTTCCCACCCCTCCGGAATCTCGCCCAGTTCGGAGGGGACGAGGCGGTCGGGGAAGAGGTCGTAGAGGTGGGCGGGGAGGCCCGGGAGGGATTGGCCGCGTTTCCAGCGGCCTTCCATCTTGGCGCGGACGGGGTCGAAGTCCACGAACCAGGATTTGAACAGCACCCGGGCCATGGCCTCCAGCGTTTCGTTCATGCGCCGGTTCAGTTCGATCTTGTCGTCCAGCGTGCCGAGGATGTGGGCGATGGCGTGTTGTTTGTCTTTCGGTGGTAACGGGATCTCTACTGACGATAGTTCCGCGAGGCTGAAGTTGGCCTGCACTGATTGCACAACGCGCGTGTGCGCGTGCATGACGCGTACGTCGTCACGCAATACGTAATAGAGGAAGCGCGGGTCGATAACGTTTGGATCAGGACGAACAATGGCGACAGCCTGATTCGTGTTTGCCGGCAAGAGCTGTCGTGGTACGCGCGCGACCCTTCCGATTGTTCCCGCGATAGTAAAGAGAACGTCGCCCTCCTCAAGTACGGATCTCGCGAGCAAGCGATTCGTCTCATCGTCAATGAATGCAAGTTTTGTCTGATCAATGCGACCGTCGTCTGTGATCGACTCAACCTTTACAAACGCCACGCCGGTTTCGACGAAGCGCCCTCCAATCGTCGTCGGTGTCGTCCCTTTCGTCACTTTCGTGGAAACCTCACCGACGGTCGAGGTGGGCCACTCACTCACCACACCTAAGCTCCTTCAAGCTTTCGGAAGTCGCGGTATCCGGCTTTGCGGCCACGGCTTGCTGCTCACGCACTTGTATGCGCTTCACGCCTCTCACAACGGCTCCGCCCCTTCGTTCAGGATCTCGATATAACGGCCATAGGCATAGATGCGGTTTCGCTTGCGGCCGGTGAGTTCGCGCACGATCCCTAGCCGCCCCAAGGCTTCGATACTCTTGGAAGTCGTGGGGTAGGAGAGGCCGGCCTGTTCTCGTATCTCGCTGATGGAGACCAGCGGGCGCCGGCAGAGTGTGTGGTAGACGCGTAGCACGCTGCCGGCGCTGCGCCCCAGGGCTTGAATCCGGGCTTCGTCTTCCTTGAACAGCTCCACCAGGCGGCGGGCGGTCTGCACGGCATTGACCGCCGTGAGTTCCACGCCTTCGAGGAAGAAGTCAAGCCATTGTTCCCAGTCCCCTTCTCGACGCACCATGTCCAACAAATTGTAGTATTGCTCGCGGTGCTGCTTGAAATAGAGACTGAGGTAGAGCAGGGGTTTGGAAAGAATCCCCTCGTGGTGGAGGATGAAGGAGATTAGCAGCCGGCCCAGCCTGCCGTTGCCGTCGAGGAAGGGATGGATGGTCTCGAATTGCACGTGCGCCAGTGCGGCCTTGACCAGCGTGGGATAGGGCCGGTCGTCGTGCAGGAACCGCTCCAGGTCCGACATGCACGCCTCCACCCGCTGCGGCGGGGGCGGGACGAAGAGGGCGTTTCCGGGCCGGGTGCCGCCGATCCAGTTCTGGCTGCGGCGGAACTCTCCCGGCGATTTTTTGCTGCCGCGGCCGCGGGACAGCAGCTTGGCGTGCATCTCCCGCAGCAGGCGGTTGCACAGGGGGAAGCCTTCGGCCAGCCGGCGCATGCTGTGCTCTAGGGCGGCAACGTAGTTGGAGACCTCTACTACGTCGTCAAAGGGGACGCCCGGCGCCTCCTCCAGCTCGAAGAGCAGCAGGTCGGAAAACGAGGACTGGGTGCCTTCGATCTGGGAGGACAGCACCGCTTCCCGCCGGACATAGGCGTAGAGGAAAATGTCGGGGTCGGGCAGGAGCAGGGTGATGCTGTCCAGCCTGCCCAGGGCTAGGGTGGCCCTCTCCAGGAGGCGCTGGCGGGCGCGGGAGAATTCCAGCGGGGGCTGGGGGGGCAGGGGGGCCGGCACGAAGGCGCACACCGGTTCCCCGTCGGTGGTGGAAGTCTCGTAGGTGCCCGTCGGTCCGCGCCGCATGTTCCGGTTCCTGGTCCCCTTATTCAACGATGGTTGAATAAGGATGCCCCTTATTAAAGGAAATCGCAAGTTTCTTTAATAACGAGCATCCCGACTGGAGAGCATGGCCTTGCCTCTGCTCGGCGACAAGGCACAGGGTGGATGGCGTCGCTCTCCCAGTGGCTTGAGGTGCCAAAATGGCGTCTCAAATTGCTAACCCATTGTTTTGTAATCTTGAACACAGAATTCGGTGGGAAACGGTCAATGTTGCGGCGCACCACCCAGGTCAGGACGGCGGTTTCGCGGTATCAATCTAATATGGACGCGCCACGCAAATAAATACGCGCGCGCATTTTTTCTCCATAACCCAAGATATGCTGTTATTTCAATCGGTTATTAACGCTGTTTGCTAGTTTTAAGGCTCATTTTTGGAGATTTTTGGAGTGATTTTGACATCCTTGTAACCGCGCACCCTTGTTTATGCGCGGCCGCTCATACCGGGCTCCTTTCCTGGTTTCGTGACGGAGGAGGTGCCTAACTCCTGGGGGTATTGGGCAAATCTCCCGATCCATTCGGCCAGACTTGAAATCACAGTTTGTGATCTCAAGTGCCTAGTCGCCATAGCCGAGTTCCTTCAGGTTGTTCCATATCGCCTCGTCCAGCTTTGCCGCTTCCGCCGATTGCTGCTTGAGGGTGGCCACCAGCCGCGCCATTTTTTCTTCGAAAGGCTCGCCGTCGTCTTCCTGCTTTTCCGCGCCCACGTAGCGGCCGGGGGTGAGCACGTGGCCGTGCTTGCGGATCTCTTCCAGGCCGGCGCTCTTGCAGAAGCCAGGGATATCCTCGTACTCGCCGGCGTCTTTCTCGCCGCGCCAGGCATGGTAGGTGCGGGCGATGCGCTCGATGTCCTCGTCGGTGAGTTCCCGGTGGGTGCGGTCCACCATGCGGCCCAATTTGCGGGCGTCGATGAAGAGCACCTCGCCACGGCGGTCGCGGAACTTGCCATTCTTTCTGTCGCGGGCCAGGAACCACAGACAGGCCGGGATCTGGGTGGAGTAGAAAAGCTGGCCCGGCAGGGCCACCATGCAGTCCACCAGGTTGGCCTCGACGATGTTCTTGCGGATCTCGCCCTCGCCGGACTGGTTGGAACTCATGGAGCCGTTGGCCAGCACGAAGCCGGCGGTGCCGGTGGGGGCCAGGTGGTGGATGATGTGCTGCACCCAGGCGAAGTTGGCGTTGCCCTTGGGCGGGGTGCCGTATTTCCAGCGGGGATCGTCCTTCAGGCGCTCGCCGCCCCAGTCGCTGACGTTGAAGGGCGGATTGGCCAGGATGAAGTCGGCCTTGAGATCCGGGTGGCGGTCGTTGTGGAAGGTGTCGCCATGGGCGATTCTCCCTTCGATGCCGCGGATGGCGAGGTTCATGCGTGCCAGCCGCCAGGTGGTGTAGTTGGATTCCTGGCCGTAGATGGAGATGTCGGCCTTGGCCCTACCGCCGTTTCCGTTGCCGTTGGCATGGGCGCGGATAAACTCCACCGACTGCACGAACATGCCGGAGGAGCCGCAGCAGGGATCGTAAACCCGGCCCTGGTAGGGCTCCAGCATCTCCACCAGCAGCTTGACCACGCAGCGGGGCGTGTAGAACTCGCCACCCTTCTTGCCCTCGGCGCTGGCGAACTGGGAGAGGAAATACTCATAGACCCGGCCCAGCACGTCTTCGGAGCGAGCCTCCTCGTCGCCCACCTTGATGTTGCTGATGAGGTCGATGAGCTGGCCCAGCCGCGTCTTGTCCAGCGCCGGGCGGGCGTAGTCCTTGGGCAGCACGCCCTTGAGGCTGGGGTTGTCCCGCTCAATGGCGGACATGGCGTCGTCCACGAGCTGGCCGATGGTGGGCTGCCTGGCCTGTGACTTCAGGTGCGCCCAGCGCGCCTCGGGTGGCACCCAGAAGATGTTCTGGGCGCGGTATTCGTCCGGGTCTTCAGGATCGGCGCCCTGATCGCGTTCTGCCTCCAGCCGGGCATGTGCCTCCTCGAAGGCGTCGGAGATGTACTTGAGGAAGATCAACCCTAGGACGACGTGCTTGTACTCCGCGGCATCCATGGAACCGCGCAGGGCATCGGCCATCTGCCAGAGCTGGGCCTCGTAGCCGACGTTGGCGCCGTTGTGGGTCTTGCTTGCGGCTTTCTTCCTGGTCGTCTTCTTTTTTCCTGCCATGCCCTTAGCCGTTTGCCGCTGGTTTCAGTTGTTGCTGTTTTTCCCGCAAGTGGCTGAGGCTGCGCCACCGACCGGATTCGTTATCGTAA
>DRKV01000216.1 GCA_011051635.1 Chloroflexota bacterium
GATGGACGGTGGATGGTGGACGATAGACGACAGACGACGGACGGCTGACGACAGACGGTGGACGGTGGATGGCTGACGGCTGACGGTTGACGACTGACGACCGTCCACTGTCCACGGTCCACCGTCCCCTATCGCGCGGGTATAATACCACGGTCATGGCGATGAAAGGTGTGCGTGATTTCTTCTCAACGGGGTTCTCCCGGCTGATGGGGCTGGCCGCGTTGGATGGGGCGCTGGCGCTGGGCTGGATGCTGCACATCCCTTCGGAGGGCGGGCTTTCGACGGCGCGCCTGGGAATGCTGGGGCTGCTGCTGGCCGGGACGCTCCTGCCGCTGGCCGGGCTGCTCCCGGCGGCGCAAAAGCGGCTGCTGCCGCGCTGGAATGCCCTGGGCAGGGACGCGCTCCGCATCCGACGGCTCGCCTTTTGGCTGCTGCTGGCGGCTTTCAACGGAGCGTACTTGCTGACCCTGCCCGCCGACCTAACGGACGCCGCCGCCCGCGCCATCCTGGAACGCGCCGCGCCGCTCCTGTTTTACCTGAGCGCGGTCTGCCTGGAAGGCGCGCTGCTGGTGCTGCCCATCTCGCGGGAGAGCATGAGGCACGCCTGGCAACAGACCGCGGCACGCGTTGCGCTGCTCGTCTTCGGCGCGCTGCTGGGGGGATGGGCATTCGTCGCCCGCAGCGGCTGGGGGCTGCACCCGTTTTCGGAGTACTTCTACGAGATGGGGGTTCCACTTCTGGAGACCCAATTCTTGCTGGCGTGGGGGCTGAGCGTGGCGGGACGCAAAGGGATGGAGATACTCGCCCGGCGGGGCTGGCGGCTTTCCGCCCGGCAGGCGGATGCGCTCATCCCACTGGTGTTGTATCTCTCCACCGTCTTCCTGTGGCAGTCCGCTCCGACGCGCCCGACGTGGTTCTTCACACATCCCGCAGCCCCCAACTTCCAGCGCTACCCCGCCTCCGATGCCCTGCGCTACGACAGCACCGCTCAAAGCGCCCTCATCGGCAACGGATTGCAAACCGACAACCAGCCGCGCACCCTGAGGCCGCTCTACACCGGATTGCTGGCCGTTTTGCACACCCTGGTCGGTCTGGATTACGACCCCGTGGTGCGCGCCCAGGTGTGGGTACTGGCGCTCTTCGTCGTCCTGGCCTACCATCTGGGACGCAGGATGCACAGCCGCACGGCGGGCGTGCTGCTTGCAGGGCTGCTCTCCCTGCAAGGCTACACGAACATCGCCTACGCCAACCTGTTCACCATCTCGCACGCCCGCCTGCTGATGCCCGACCTGCCGGTGGCGGTGCTGATGGCAGCCTTCCTGCTGCTGGCGGTGCGCTGGCAAGGTGCGGCTGCTCCGCGCTGGCAAAGCGCGCTCTACAGCGGGGCTGCGCTGGGGGCAATGCTGATGGTGCGTCCGGAGAGCATCACCGCAGGCATCGCCGCGCTGCTGGCCGGCCTTCTGCAATGGCCGCGGCAGCCGCGTCTGTGGGGGCGGCAGGCGGCCATCTTTGCGCTGGGCGTCGGGCTGGTGACTGCGCCGTGGGTGGGGCGCAACTGGGCGCGCTACGGCAAGCCCTTTTTCGATGCGCCGGAACCGCGGGTCTACATAGCCATCCGTCGAGGGCTGGAATCGTTCCATCCGGCGCCGCCAGAGCCGCCCGAACCGGAGGCCGTCCCGCCGACACCCACACCCCAGGGGCATATCGGTACACCCGCCAAGAACGCCCTTCCCGCGCCGCCCCCCGCCCTGCCGGAAGACCTCCCAACCCGCATCGTCCAGCACTACCTGAACAGCGAAATCCAGAGTTTCCTGGCCTTGCCGGCGACCTTCCGCCTGCCGGATACGCTGCTTTCCTACGGGTTCCTGTACGCGCAAGATGCGCGCCTGTACCTGAACGAGCGCGGAGAGAATCCCGCGGCGGCCAAAGCACGTCTCGACCGCCGTTTGTATCGCGAGAACACCCTCTTTTGGGCACAATGCTGCCAGTTGGAAGGCTACCGGGCGCGTCTGCCCTTCTGGCCGTATCCCGACGGATTGCCCCGGCAGGCCGCCCTGCTGCTGGGGGTCAATTTGCTGCTGGTGGCGCTGGGGGTGGGGCTGGCGATGCAGCATCTGGGCTGGGCCGGAGCGCTGCCAGCCCTGGCGCACATGGCCTATCTGGGCGGCAACGCCGTGTTCCAGGTTTCGGGCGGGCGGTACATTCAGCCGGTCAACTGGATTGTGATTTTGTACTACGCCCTAGGGATTGCCGCGCTCACCTTAGGGGTCGGGAAGGCCCTGGGGTGGCTGGCGGGAGCGGACTCCCTTTTGAGGGCTGCCGTTTTCCAGGGGAGCCGCGGCCTCTCAAAGGGAGTCCGCACCCCGCGCCGGGCGAGGGTGCTGTTGCCTCTGGGGGCGGTGCTGCTTTTGGGGTTGGCGATTCCCATCGGGGAACGGCTGGTTCCCCGGCGCTATTCTCCTGCCGTACAAAGCCGCATGGAAGAGGCCCTGCTGGGAAAAATCCCCGCCGAGGTCTCCGAGGGGATGCTGGTACTCAGCGGAAGGGCGCTCTATCCGCGTTACCTGGAGGCAGGACACGGGACGCCGGACGAGCACCCGCTGGTGGCTACGCTGGATTACCCGCGCCTGTCCTTTTTCCTGGTTGGCGAGCGCAACCTGAGTGTGCGCCTGCCGCTGGAGGGGCTGCGGGTGGCTTTCCCCAACGAGAGCGACGTGGTGGTCATCGGCTGCCCCCGCCTGGAAGACAACCGGGCATTGCTGGATGCGCGGCTGGTGGCGAAGGTGGACATCGGCGGGGAGGTGCGGGCGGTGCTGTGGCGCAGCGCGGATGTGCCTTTCACGTGCCCGTAAAAAGCGAACGCCCCGCACGTTGCGGGGCGTTTCAGTGGACAGGCCGGTTAATTGGCAAGGCTCACAGGGGGGCAAAGATGGTCATTCCGTGGAAGGCGCATCTCGCTCCGACAATAGATGCTCGTAAACCGCGATTGTGGCGGCATTGACCTGCTGGTGCGTGAATTTCCGTAACACAGATTGCCGGGCAGCCCGTCCCATCTTTCGGCGCAGGGCGGGGGAGCGCAACAGGCGCACGAGAGCATCGGCCAAAGCCTGCGCGTCCCTGACGGGGACGAGAAGGCCGTTTTCTCCGGGGGTGATAACGGCCCGGCAACCGGGGATGTCGCTCGCCACGAGAGGGCGAGCGCACGCGGCGGCCTCCAGCAAGACGGTGGGGACGCCCTCGGAAAAGGAGGGCAGGGTCACGATATGGCTGCGGGCGAAAACGGCCTCCATATCGTCCCGCCACTTCCACCATTCGAGCAGGTCTTCTGCTTCCCAGGCGCGCAGTTGCTCTTCGGGGATAGAGGCCGGGTTTCCGGGGTCGGGCAAGCCCACCAGAACCACTCTAACGGGTACGCCCTGCGATTTGAGGATACGGGCGGCTTCCGCAAGTACGCCTACCCCCTTATCCCACAACATACGCGCCGCCAGCAAGACGACGGGGGTTCCTTCGGGTTCCGGCTGGGGACGAAAGCGCTGCGGGTCAACGCCCACGCTTTCGACCAGCCAGGTACGACCGGCATCCACCAAACCCTGCTCAACGAAGTAGGTCCTGTCCCCTTGATTCTCGAAAATTACGCCCACCCCGCGGCGGCGCAAGGCGAACCGATAGACGGGCTTGACCAGCAAGCGCAATCCTCTGGCGCGTGCATCTTCCCCCCGGAAAACGTAACCGCGTCCGGTGACGGCGTTGACCACCGCCGGCACTCCGGCGAGGCGGGCCGCGATGGTCCCATACAAAACCGGCTTGATGGTATGGTGATGTACGATGGCGGGGCGCTCCCGGCGGTAAAGACGCGTCAAGGCGTAAACAGCCCTAACCTCAGCCAACGGGGAAAGGGTTTTGCGCCCCACGCGCCAGGGCAGCCAACGAAAACCGTCCCGATGAAAAGAAGATGCGAATCTCCCAGGGGGAGAGACCAATACCACGTCCCATCCGCGGGCGCGCAAGGTTCTCATCAGCGAGGACCGGAATTTGTACAAATACCAATCTGTGTTGGCGACGAGGATGATTTTTGGCGGCACGGAGGCAGTCAGGGTAACGCGGCGTAGAGTTCCCAGAGACGCCGTTTCATTTGGGGCCAGCCATAACGTTCTTCATAGGCGCGTCGAGCATTAGACCCCAGTTCACGACGCAAAGCGGAGTTCGCGGCCAGTTCTTGCAGGGCGGTCTCAAGGGCGGTCTCGTCCCCATAGGGGACGACAAGTCCGCAATTCTCCTGGCGGACGATGCGGTCTATGTTGGTCCCCTCGGCGACGATGATGGGCTTGCCCAACATCATCGCTTCGAAGAGTTTGTTAGGGCTGGAATAACGATGGTTGGGGATAGCCGGGTCGTAGGTGGCAAAGAGGATGTCCGCGGCGGCGCTGAGTTCCAGGGCGCGGGGGTAGGGAACACGCCCATGCCACAGGACATTGGGCAATTCCCCGGCAGATGCGCTCAAGACAGCCTCATCCCCACCGAAACCGGCCAGGTCGAGGTACCAATCGGGATGGCGGCGCAGAACGTTGAGCATTTCAAAAAGACCGCGCTCCACCTGCAACAATCCGATGTAAGCCAGACGCAAGGAGGCATCTTCGTTCTTTTGTGCAGGAGGGGGACGCAGGTCGGGAGGAGCATTGTAAACCACTGCAGAACGGCGAGGATGCGCGCCGCGAATCTGCTGCCGGCGGGAGTCATCTACCAAAATCAACGCATCTACCCACCCGATGAGGCGCAAATCGAGAGAGCGAATCGCCTTTTTGAACAAGGAAGGGGTGGAGCGCAGGTGGTCTGCATAAAAATCGAAAATATCGTAAACCACGCGCTTGCCACACAGTCCCTTGCACAGAACAGCCGGCAAGACGGTATCGAAATCGCAGGCGTGGATGATATCGAAGTTTTCGCGATGACGCCACAGCCAGGCCGTCAAACCAATTTGCCAGCGCAGCAAAGCCGGCAGATTGCGCATACCGCTGGCATACTCCGCCTTAATCGGCAAACGGCGGCAAGGCAGCCCTGCCACCGTATCCGCAACCGGGTTCTTCGCCGAGCGGTCCCAGCCCAGGAGAGAGACCGTGTATCCCGCCTCCGCCAGCGCCGCGGCCTCCTTCTCTACGCGCGGGTCGGGGGCAATAGGATTAGAACGGCAGAACAACACGCGACGGGATGAGTTCATGTCTCTAATGGGAGAGCAGCCCGTTCTGCGCGATACAGATTCTGAATTTCATCATCCGAGAGACTGCGCCAGTAAATCGTCATGTTCCGAATCTCCTGTCCCCCCTCGTCCGCGGAAAGCGTGGATTGCGGGCGTAAATCTTCCACAGTGCCATCTTCCTTTTGAACCAGTTCTCCCACCCATTGCGGGGGACGAATGCCGACGGCCAGGTTTTCCGCCAGACGATAGTTGTTATCGTAGCGCCGGTCATAAGCCATTTCCCCGACCTGCCGGGCGTCCACATACAATTTCACTACACCATCGGGGAAACCCTGCCAGGTCATTGTAATCATGTGCCACTCGCCGTAAGGGAACGGCACATTGGGCTGGCGATGACCGTCGAAGTAAACCGTGACCTCAGGAAAGTTCGCTTTCCCAAAGTACGTTTCCAAGACCCGGCGATTCCCCCCGGCCCGCGCGGTCAGGGAACGCAACGGTTTGCCGGGGACGGATTCGTCTACAGTGGTGTAAATGACGTAACGACTGTCGTCGCTGTGAAACAGAATGGCGGTGTGCGAGGGGCGTTGGGCGCTGAAACGCAGCCAGAACGATACCGAACCATGCCGCACGTTGAGAATGGGGTCTGCGGGGTAGATGCACTGTCCCTGCGGCAAAAGGGCGCATTGTTGGTCGGCCATCACATCCGGCTCGGCGTGCGGGATGGAAATATCTTCGAGGGCCGGTTTCAAAGTCGGCGTCTCGACGCCCGATGCGGGCGTTCCCTCCGGCTCCATGTATTCCATATAGCGCCGGATAACCTCGTGGGTACTGCCGAAAGCCCGCATCTCGCCGCGGTCCAGCCACATGGCCCGGCTGCAAAAAGCGTCAATGGTGGACATGCTGTGCGAGACGAGAATGACCGTCGTCCCCTGTTCCTGAAACGAGTACATCCTGTCCAGGCATTTTTGCTGAAAGGCTGCATCTCCCACGGAGAGGACCTCGTCTACCAGGAGGATTTCGGGGCGGACGGCGGTAGCCACCGCAAATCCGAGCCGGGCCACCATACCGGTAGAATACGTCCGCAAGGGGGCATCAATAAAATCGCCAATTTCCGCAAAGGCGATGATTTCCGGCAGTAGTTCCAACACTTCTCGCTTTGTGCGCCCCAACAAAGCACTGTTCAGGAAGACGTTCTCACGTCCGGTCAGTTCGGGGTGGAAACCTGCGCCCAGTTCGAGCAGAGGGGCCACTTTCCCGCGCAGCACCACCCGCCCCCGGGTAGGGGTCAGGACGCGGGCAACGACCTTCAACAAGGTGCTTTTCCCTGAGCCGTTTCTCCCAATGACGCCGAAAATTTCCCCGCGTTGTATCTCGAAGGAGATGTCTTTGAGCGCCCAGAAATTTTCGTAGGACAGTCTGCGCTGCGCCCATCGAATAGCGAATTCCTTGATACCGGAAACGCCCTCGCGGGGGACGCGATAGCGAACCGAGACATTCTCGAAAGTGACAACCGGATAAGCCATAAGAGTTGCTCCCCCTAGATGCGATACACGTATTCGTTGGCTCGCGAGGTGAAGATGATGCCTCCCACAACGAGGCTCACCACAGCATACAGGATTGCCAGCCCCCAGATATCCCATCCGGGAACGACGCCGTTTATCAGCGGAGAACGGAAGATTTCAACCATCAGATACATCGGGTTCAGTTTGAACAATACCTGAAGGTTGGGGGAGAGGATGTCCAGGGGGTAAATAATGGGGGTGAGGTACATCCACATGGTCAAGACGACATCGTAAACGGGGAGCATATCGGCAAAATAGACAACCGCGGTGGAGAGCAACAGTCCCACCCCCACGGAGAACATTCCACTTACGAGCACGGCGGGAATCATCCCCCACAAGGCCGGGCGCAAGGGAACTCCCAGGGCCACGGCTATCACAAACAAGGGGATGAGAGAAAGGAATAAGTTGACTGCCGATGTTCCGAGGGCAGCAACAGCAAACACCGCTTTGGGGACGTAAATACGGTTGAGCAGCCCGCCACCCCAAACCATCTCTCCCATGGCCGAGGTTGTCGTGCCCGCGAAGAAATTCCAGGCCATAATGCCGCTAAGCACGTACACGGGGTAATTCTCGGTCGTGAATTTGAACACCTGAGAGAAGACCACCGTGAGCACAACCATGGTGAGAAAAGGGTTGAGCATCGTCCAGGCGACCCCTAAAACAGACCGC
>DRKV01000217.1 GCA_011051635.1 Chloroflexota bacterium
CGCTTCGCGCAACATCTCCAGTGCCTGTTGATAATCACCTTGACTCCAGTGAACAATGCTGATGTCAAGCATCACACCCGCGTATCGATGTTCTTCTTCTAAAGCCCGGAAGGTGGCCAGCGCCTGATGGTAGCGCTTCAGCGCCTGCTCGTATTCGCCGCGCAGGAAAAAGATTTTGCCTTCCAGATGCAGGGAGCGGGCCTCCCCGTGCCTGTCTTCCGTCTGGCGGGCGATTTCCAACGCTTTTTGCGCGGCATCTTCTGCGGCATCCCATTCGCCGGTGAGTTGGTAAATCTCCCCCAGGGTGAGATACACTTCCTCCTGTTCTGTCTTCGGAATCAATGGCAGCAAGCGCCGGTAATACCCGATGGCTGTCTGGTTGGCATAGGCGGCCCTGGCTGCATCGGCGGCTTTACGGAAGTACACCCGCTGTTTATCGACGTTCTTGCTGTTCCCGTAGTGGTAGGCCAGCAGGTCGAGAAAATGGTCGGTACTGTGCGCATACGTGCGCTCGATGAATGCCCCGGCCTGTTCGTGCAGCATCTGACGGGTGCTGAGCGCCAAACTTTCGTAAGCCACATCGCGGGTGACGATGTGCTTGAACAGGTATTCCAGTTCTGGGGCGGGCCTTTCCAATTGGGTGATATCACGACGCTGGAGTTCTTCCAACTGGGCCAGCACGCGGGAGGGCGCACCCACTTTGGGGTAGATTCCCCACAGCCAGGCGGCGCGGAAAGACCTGCCAATCACACTGGCGACCTTCAAAGTAGTCTTGCTCTCCTCTGTCAGCCTGTCCAGACGGCTCAAGACCAGGCTGTGGAGGCTGTCCGGTAATTCCAGGTCATCCAAAACATCAAGATGGCCGGGGGCCATTCCCCGGTCATGCATCAAGTTGACGATTTCATTGATGTAGAAGGGGTTGCCCTGTGCCCGCTCGGTGATGCGGGCAAACAGAGCGGGGGGAATTTCGCCGCTCTCAAAGAACTGCCTCAGTTTCACGGCAATCAGTCGGGCGGATTCTGCCTCCGAGAACTCCTGCAAATGCAGTTCGGTGAAATGCCCGAATCGCTTGATAGCGGGCTGCGTGGCGTAGCGCTCCGTGGGGCGGTAAAGCGCCATAACAAGTACCGGCGTATCGGCGATATTGCGGGCGACGGTTTCCAGCAAATCGTTGGAAAGAGGGTCCATCCAGTGGGCATCCTCAAAAACCAGCAAGAGAGGCTTCTCAGTCGAGCGCAAACGGATGCCCTGAACAATCATCCCCTCCAGCGCCTCTTTTCGCAGGCGGGCTTCCATGTTGCGGGTGAGGTCCGTTTCCGGAATGGGCAGGTTGAGCACTCTTCCCAGTAAAGGCAGGCGGGGCAGCAGGGATGGGTCGGTTTCTTTCACCATCTGCCGCACATGGGCGATTTGTTCCTCCGTGCTTTGGGTATTTTCCAGGCCGAAGAATCCCCGCAGGAGGGGCTGCCAGACGACGTAAGGGGTATTGGTTCCATGGGAGAGACATTCTCCCCCGTAGACCGCCATACCGCGCTCCTCCGCGATGCGGATGATTTCTGTCCCCAGCCGCGTTTTACCCATCCCCGCTTCGGCAGTAATTCCCAATACCTGTCCCTGCCCCAGGAGGACGCGGTTGAGCAGGCGACGGGCAACTTCCAGTTCCTCTTGCCGCCCAACCATGGGGAGAGCGTAGCGCGTTTCGTGGAGCCGGTATCCGCCGCCAGGGGTTGCGTCGCTCAAAAGGGCGGCTTGCACTGGTTGGCTTTTCCCCTTAACCGTCAAGGAGCGTTCTGCTTCCCATGAAAAGGGACGCCGGGTTGCCTTACGGGTGTATTCCGAGACGAGAATTTGCCCTCCGGAGGCAGCCTGCATCAGGCGCGCCGCCAGGTTGACGGCATCGCCCATGACGGTATATTCCTGCCGCTCCGGAGAGCCTACCTGCCCGCAAAAAGCGTAGCCGGTGTTGATTCCGATATGTACGTCGGCCTGGGGCAGGCCGCGGATTTCCAGGGCGCAGCGCAAAGCGCGCCCGGAATCGTCTTCGTGGGCGATGGGCGCGCCGAAGAGGATGATGGCCTTACTGCCTTTATCCCCCATATCAATTTTGTTCAGGTAGCCGTCGTAGCGCTCCACGATGTTGATGATGTGAGCGAAGTAGGCTTGCAGGCGCGCCCCTGCCAATGGGTTGGTGTAGGAGAAGCCATCGAACCGCAAGAAGACGACCGTCACCTTGCGGTGTTCGTTGATGAAAGTGGTCTGTTCCTGCGCCAGCCGCCGGGCGATGCTGGGGTGGATGAAAGCGGCCAGAGTGGGAATCAGGACCGGAGGCGGGTCTCCCAAAGGAGAGAGCGCAGCCCCCGGCGTGTAAGTTGGTTTTCGGGTGATGAGGTAGAAATCATCCCGTTGCTGCTCCAGAGGAATGTCCCCGGCGGTCTGCGCCACGCTTTGATGGATGACCACTTCGCCTCGGCTGGCGTGGTGCTCGGCTTCTGCGCACAAATCCAGCGGTTCCCCCGCCAGGATGTGTTCCAGGCGCACGGCGGCATCGCCTACCACGGTGCGGAAAAGACTTCCACACGCCAGTCCGGCCTTCATCGCCAGCCCGAAATTCCCCGCACTGGTCGGAATGGAGGCGTAAGCCCCCATAGATTCCTGCATTTCCAGGGCGCAGGCAACCGCTTTACGGGCAGTTTGGGCCTTGTCTTTAGGGGAGCAGGGAAAAACCGCGGTCAGCGCGTCGCCCCCGAATTTGGCTATCATGCCCCCATGTCGGCGAATGATGGCTATCATACTGCCGAAGTAGGCGTTCAGGATGTCCGTCAGTTCCTCCGCCCCGTGCTTTCCGCTTTTTCCCAGCGCTTCGCTGATGGCGGTAAAACCGGAGACATCCGCAAACAACGTTACCCCTTCGAAACGCTGCTCCCTTCCGATGGGGCTGCGTTCGGGATGGTTTATCAGGTCTTGTGCCAGATAGTAAGGGAGAAAAGAAAACCAGGGGGAGGGCATGAGAGCAACGGGAGAGTGATGATGGGAACCTGCAAGGATTGTACCGCAATCGCGGCGGCAAGGACGGAGGAACATCCAACCAAAGACCTGACAGGTCTCGCAGACCTGTCAGGTCTCGGCCCCCATTCTCACTTATCCGGATTTCACATTACATTACCGGAAGGTAATCGGCAGGTAGACGATGTGCAAAGTGTTGGGTACTTCATCGATGCCGGTGTTGGTGGATGGTGTTTCTCCTACGGAAAGGATGGGGGAACCGCGCCCGCGCATGGGCTTATTGGGTGTTTGGACGCGCTGCGGGACAACGGTATTCAAGGTGCTGCTGCCGGGGAGCACCTCCAGGGTGTAGATGCTGCTGGCAGCGTAGCCTTCAACTTCTATCTGGTAGATACCGTTCTGCGTCGCGGTGAAGGCCACCTCATCCACCGGGGTGCTGTTCTCGCTGGCACCGACAAACGAATCGTTGGGGGCAAAGATGTACAGGTCGGCATCCCCGACGCCGGATGTCAAGCGTATCAGGACACTATTCCCCGCTTGGAGTCGCAGGCGGTAGGGATGCGCCTCACCCTGGCTGATAGGTGTGCCGGGACGCATCAGATTTATCCAGGCGAGTTTTGGTGTGCTGAGATTGCCTGCCGCGTCGGCTACCCATGCCTGGATGTAGTGTACACCGGGCGTGGCATGCAACGCCCAGGGAGTTACTGTGTCGAAAGGCTGCCAGCCACTGAACTGTACCGGCCACCAGGTTCCGATGACCTGCAAGTAAGCATATTCGACAAAGTACACATATGCCGGGGCGATGTTGTCGGTGGCGCTGAGCATCAGGGAAACCTGGAGGTTGGTTGTGCGTTGCGCACCGTTGTTGATGCGGAATCCTGCAATGGCAGGGGGTTCGGTGTCCACCGTCGGCGGCAGCACAGCCAGGGTACGCGAGATGACGTTGTTGCCTTCGTCAAACTCGGGTACGGCATCGGACGGGTCTATAACGGCATAGATGTCGTAGTACCCCGGCAGGACGTTGCTTAAATCGAGGGGCACGGTGGCGAAACTGAGACCGCGGGGCGGCAAAGCCCCGGTTTGTCCTATTGCCAACAACGGGGCACCTGTGGTTGGGTCTCCGAGGAAGAAGGCCACGTCCACACCGGGCAGGGTAGTGCTCAACTCGCCTTGTCGGCGCACGGTAGCCCCCATAGTGATGACTTCTCCGGAGCGCACTGTGGCCGGGATTGTCCACAGGTCGCCGCGCCCTCCGTAGAGGTCGGTGCCGGCGGCATCTATGGATGTGTACGCCTGCGCCAGCACTCCAGAGCGGCCATCTGGATTGATTACCACCACGTCATACGTGCCGGATGTCACCCCCGGCGGCACAACGGCGAGCAATTCATTGCCGTTGATGAAGTAATTCCCTTGTAGCGGAACGGTAATGAACGTGTTCGCTTCGAGCAACATGGCTGTTGCGCCGGGCACG
>DRKV01000218.1 GCA_011051635.1 Chloroflexota bacterium
ACTACCCGACTACCTGACTACCCGACTACCTGACTACCCGACTACCCGACTACCTGACTACCCGACTACCTGACTACCCGACTACCTGACCACTGACCACGTAACACATGACCCAGACAAACTACGCACTCCCCCCCGAAAACCAACGCTGCACCGCCATTCTGGAAGATACGCTGGAAGGATACAACGGCGTCAAATCGGCGCGCTTCGATGTGCAGCGCGGTCGGTTCGTGCTTGAATACGACCCCCACACCCTGCCGCCAGAACGCGCCCTCCAAATCACCCGCCAGGCCGGACGCGCCGCCATGACCCGTGTCCAGCATTGCCCCGCCAAATCGGAGACGGCCTGCGCGGCCTGCCTGGCAGCCATGGAGCAAGGGCTTTCCGAGCATTACCGCCACCTCGCCGCCGCAGAAGCCGAGGCCGAGACCCGCTTCGAACAGGGGAGGATGGAGATTCGCCTGCCCCTCTCGCCGATACTCAGCGCCGAAAGCGCCGTGGCCGAGTACGACAACGCCGCGTCCGCACCGCTGCGCCTGCCCTCTCTTTCCATGCCGAAGCGGGAGCGCCTGGAGGTACTCTTCACCGTCGTCACCGCCCTGGCCGCGGGAATTGCCTTCGCCAACGAGCGCCTCGCCTTCCTGCCGCCCCTGGCAACCACCCTCCTGTATCTGATTGCCTTCCTGGCCGGAGGATACTACGGCCTGACCGACGGCATCAAGGAACTGTGGAAAGAACACCGCCTCAACGTTGACCTGCTGATGATACTGGCCGCCCTGGGGGCCGCGGCCATCGGCCAGCCCGTGGAAGGGGCTACCCTGCTGTTCCTCTTCTCCCTCTCCAACACCCTCCAATCCTACGCCCTCGACCGCAGCCGCAAGGCCATCGAGAAACTGCTCGACCTGCGTCCCCCGACGGCCACCGTGCGTCGCGGCTCCCGCCTGGTGACTCTGCCCGTAGAGCAACTCGTCCTGGGCGACGTGGTCATCGTGCGCCCCGGCGAGCGTTTCCCCATCGACGGCGAAATCATCGAGGGGCAGTCCACCGCCGACCAGGCCAGCATCACGGGCGAGTCCATCCCCGTGCCCAAAGCGCCCGGCGACACCGTCTTTGCCGGGACGGTCAACGGCAAGGGAGCGCTGGAGGTGCGCGTCACCCGCCTGGCAAACGACACCACGCTGGCGAAAATCGTCAACCTGGTGGAAGAAGCCCAGGCCAACAAAGCCAACACCCAAACCCGCCTGGATACCTTCGAACAAATCTACGCCATCTTCATTCTGGCCGGGGCTGCCCTGCTCATCGCCATCCCCCTCTTTCTGGGGCATCCCTTCCATCCCACCTTCTATCGCGCCATGACCTGGCTGGTAGTCGCCTCCCCCTGCGCCCTGGTCATCTCCACCCCCGCCAGCATCCTCTCCGCGATTGCCAACGGAGCGCGGCAGGGCATTCTTTTCAAAGGCGGAATCCACATGGAGCGCACCGCGGAATTGAAGGTGATTGCCTTCGACAAGACGGGCACCCTCACCCGAGGAAAACCGGCCCTGACCGACCTCATCCCGTGGGAGGACAGCACCCCCGAAAGTTTGCTGCGCCTTGCGGCGGCTGCCGAATCCCGCTCCGAGCACCCGTTGGCGACCTCCATCCTGCAAGAGGCCGAGAAGCGGGGCCTCGAGTATCCCGCCGCGAGTGCCTTCCAATCCATCACCGGGCAGGGGGTGGAGGCCACCGTGGAAGGGAAGCGCATCTGGCTGGGCAACGAGCGCATGTACGCCGAGCGCCGCGTCCCGCTCCCCGCCGCCCTGCGGGAACAAGTCAAAGCCCTGGAGAACGAGGGCAAGACCGCCGTCATCGCCTATACGCAAGATGAGAGGCGTTTCCTGGGGCTGCTGGCCGTCTCCGACACTCTGCGCCCCGATGCCGCCGAAATCGTGGCCGCTCTCAAACGCCTGGGCATCCGGCACACCGTCATGCTGACGGGCGACAACGCCCGCGTCGCCGCCGCGATTGCCGCCCAAACCGGCGTGGACGAGTTCCATGCCGACCTGCTCCCCGAAGACAAAGTGCGCGTCCTGCAGGAACTGCGTCACAAGTACGGGCCTACCGCCATGGTCGGCGACGGCGTCAACGATGCGCCGGCCCTCGCCAGCGCCGACGTAGGCATCGCCATGGGCGGCGCGGGCACGGACGTGGCTCTGGAGACCGCCGACGTGGTGCTCATGGCCGACGACCTCACCCATCTGCCCTACGCCATCGGGCTGGCGCGTCACGCCCGCCGGGTGGTGTGGCAAAATCTGACCTTCGCCCTGGGCGTCATCGTCCTCCTGGTCGCCAGCACCTTCGGGGCCGACCTGCCCCTCCCGCTGGGGGTGGTGGGGCACGAGGGCAGCACGGTCATCGTGGTACTCAACGGCCTGCGCCTGCTGGGGTACCAGCCCGAAGTTACGGTGCCGCTCTCCGGGGCGGGTGTCTCGGAGTAGCGAGGCAAAGCGGCATCGGGATGCCGCATTCCACAGGGCAAAAAGCAAAAAGGGAGCGGCGAGATTCCGCTCCCTTTTCCATGCAGGGTAAACAACGGGGGGCCTCACGGCCTCCAGGCGGGGTCGAATTCCTGTGAATCAGGCCAATCCAACAGCAATTGGGACTCTCCCCCCGAAGCGCTCACCATCCAGATGTCGTGATTCTGGCCGTCGGGCCAACTCTCGTACACCACCCACAGCCCATCGGGAGAATACGAAGGCCCGCGCTTAGGCGCATTGGTAGCCATCAGCGAAATGGCGGCGAAATGCTCGGTAGAGGAGGCAAACCAGTCGGGCAGCGTGCCTATCGCCTCCCGGAAGGTGAAGACCATCTGACCGCCCAAGGGCGACCATTCGGGGCGCGAATACAGCCCGGCAGCATCCGAGAAAGGCGCTGCCTCGCTGCCGTCAGCGTTCATCATCCAGATGCGTTCCCCCTGCTTAGCCGTGGAAATGAAGACGATTCTCTTTCCATCCGGAGACCATTCCGGCTGCATGTTCTTGGAGCCTTCCGTCGCCAGGGGGGTGAGTTCATTCGTGTCCAAATCCAGGACGTACACCCACGGCTTGCCCGCTCCCCGCAAGGATGTAAAGGCAATTTTGGAACCATCCGGAGACCAGGCAGGGTCGTAATCCCCGGAGGATTTATCCAGCAGGTTGGTAAGCCCCGTCCCGTCGGCGTTGATGACGAACAAACCGCCGCCCAGGTAGGTTTCCAGGTAGCCATCACAAGGCGAAATGAAGGCCAATTGGAAGCCATCCGGAGACCACTCCGGCTCACAAGCGCCTCCAGCCGTAAAGGTCAACTGCCGGGGATTGGAGCCATCCAGATTGGCAATCCAGATTTGCGGCTCGCCGCTTTTATCGGAAACGAAGGCCAATTCACCCGTTCCGCCGCCCAAGGGGGTTGGCCGGGGGGTAGGGGAGGCGGTCGCGGTGGGTGTAGGGGTAGGAACTGGCGTATCGGTGGGAACTTTCGTCGGCGTGGTGGTCGGCGTGGATGATGGAGGATTCACCAGTGGCAAAGCGGTGGCTGTGGAGGATTCGGCAACCGGCGTGACAGCCTGCGGCGTAGCCGTGACGATGGAAGGTCCGAAGGGAGGCCGGTCGGGAATGCTCGCCACATAGGCAGAAACAGTGGCTACCGCCTGCTGCGCCTGTGCGGGGTACTGGTAGGCGTACCAGCCGGCAGCGCCCAGAACGCCCAGCCAGAGCAGGAGAACTATCCACAAGCAGCCGCCCCGCTTCCTGGGCTGCGTGCGGGTGCGGATGTGTTCGTCCAGAATCTCTTCCAGCGGCTTGTTGCGGGCAAAAGGGTTGCCATCTGCATCCGCCAGGCCGTTTCCGTTTGGCGGAGGCGGTACTTCAGGAGGCGCGCCATCCAGAAGTGGTTCCGAGGAGGCATCCGCCGGGGGCGCTTCGGGAGGTGGCGAGACCATCAAAGGGCCGGTCAGTTTACGCGTCGAACGGGAGGCATTCAGGAGGGCAATCCGGAATTCTTCGGCGGTCTGGAAGCGGTCATCCGGCTGCACCGCCAGCGCTTTTTCAATAGTCGCAGCCAGGCGGCGGGAGACACTGGGGTTATGCTTGCGCACCGGCGTGAGCGTGGCCTGGTCCATAGCCCGCGCCAACCCGTCTTCGGGGAGCGCGCCGCACAAGGCAGCGTAAAGCGTGGCGCCCAGCGAGTAGATGTCCGAGCGATGGTCGGTGCGCGCCGTGCCGTATTGCTCCGGCGGAGAATAACCGGGGGTCATGGCCCGCGCCCCCGTGGTGGTGGCCTGTCCGCTCTTTACGATTTTCGCCAGGCCAAAATCCACCAGGAAGACGTGCCCGTCCGGCGTAATTTTCACATTACCCGGCTTGATGTCGCGGTGGACGATTTGCGGGTCGCTGTAGTGCAGGTAAGTCAATGCCTCGCAAATTGCCATCCCCAGGATGATGACCTCCGCTTCCGGCAACTGGCCTTCGCGGTCCATACGCTGGCGCAAGTCTTCCCCCTCGATGAAATCCATGATGAGATACTGCCCCTGTCCCGGCACTTCGAAGTGGTCGGTAACGCGAGGCAGGTTGGGATGCCGCAGGTTTGCCAGGATAACGGCTTCCCGTCGGAACTGGCGCGCATACTCGTCTGTGGTGAACAAATTCTCTTTGATGGCAACCTCTACCCCGAGGTTTTCATCTACGGCGCGATACACGGCCCCCATGCCGCCCTGCCCCAGAATTTCCAAAATACGGTATCGGTTATTGACTACTGCGCCACGCTCTAATGTCATATCAACAGGGGGGACTATCCTTTTCCAGGTACTGCGGTACTATGGATTCAGGGAAATGTATCGCCCCCAAGTGTACTACATGAATCGGTTTTGTGGGAACGGAGATGCAAGCAAATTTTGCAAGATTCTGCAAAATGTCAAGAGACAAATACGGCCCTCTCCGGCAACAGCAGAAAAGCGTGTGGTGAGTATTTCGTACTTACCGCTTCCCCCCTC
>DRKV01000219.1 GCA_011051635.1 Chloroflexota bacterium
CCCCGGAAGTTCCCGTCCCCTCCGCAGTGCTGGCTGCCGTCCGCGAGGCCGTAGAGACTGCCCTGCGCCTGACGCATCAGCCCTCCGATGCCGACCTGACCATCCTGATTACCGACGACAACGCCGTCCGCCGCCTGAATCGGGATTTCATGGGCAAAGACGCCCCCACGGATGTGCTCTCCTTCCCGGCGGGGGAGCGCGACCCCGAAAGCGGGAAACTCTACCTGGGCGACATCGTCATCTCCTACCCCCGCGCCCAGGAGCAAGCCTCTCAAGGCGGCCATGCAGTGGCCCACGAGATGCAACTTTTGAGCGTCCACGGTCTGCTGCACCTGCTCGGTTACGACCATCTCACCCCTGGCGATAAAAGGCGCATGTGGGAACAGCAGGCCGCCATTCTGAAAGAAATCGGGTGTCCGCTCACCCCTCCATAACGCACCCCCTCTGTCCTGCGGACATTCGTCCTGTGGACATTCGTCCTGTGGGCATCTCCCCCCGAGGGGGGAGAAAATAACCCCTTCCCCCTTTGAGGGAAGGCCGGGAAGGGGGAATCTCTCGTCTGCTGTCAATCCAAATCTGCCCCTACCCCCGCGCCGCCTATCCATGCAAGATTTTTTCCTCTCCCGCCTGCGCTCTTTTCGCTACGCCTTCGCCGGCTGGTGGTACGTCCTCAGCACCCAGCGCAACGCCTGGATTCACGCTCTCGCCAGCGTGCTGGTCTTTGCTCTCGGCCTGTGGCTGCATCTCTCCCGCCTGGAGTGGGCCCTGGTGGTCTTCGCCGTCGCCCTGGTGTGGACGGCGGAGTTCCTCAATACCGCTCTGGAAGCCGTCGTAGATTTAGCCAGCCCGGAGCAGCACCATCTGGCGAAAATCGGTAAGGATGTAGGCGCGGCGGCGGTGCTGATTGCCGCGGCTGCCGCCATCCTGATTGCCTTGCTGGTCTTCGGACCGCATTTGTGGAACATTCTGTGAGAGTCTCTCCTGTCTTCGCGTGAGGAGAACATTGCGGCGCGTTTTGTCGGTCAATCAGAAGAGCACCTCAAACCCTCTCCCATCCGGGATAGGGGAAAGCAGGGAACACCAGGAGTATCCCATGTCATCTTTTCGCTTTGGAACGGTCGGTTCGCCGCGCTCTCGCCCCAAGAAGCCGGGCGGCAGCGTCGGTGCAGTGCTGCACATCGCCGACCTGGGGCTGGACGCCCTGGAACTGGGCTGGGTGCGCTCCGTGCGCGTCTCCGAGAAGACCTGCGCGCGCATCAAGGAGGCCGCCCAAAGCCGGGATGTAGCCCTGAGCGTCCACGCCCCCTACTACATCAACCTGAACGCCAACGCGGAGGAGTGGCCCAAATCGCGCAAACGCCTGATGGATGCCGCCCGTTACGGGTACCTCGCCGGAGCAACCGACATCGTCTTTCACCCCGGCTCCTACTTCGGGCGTCCCCCCGAGGAGGTGCTGCCCGCGGCAATAGGGCGGCTGCGCGGCTGCGTGGAGGAACTGCGCGCCGAGGGCAACCCGGTCACGCTGCGCCCGGAGACGATGGGGAAAGGGACGATGCTCGGCTCGCTGGAAGACACTCTCGCCATGAGCGCGGCCATTCCGGGGGTAGAACCCTGCCTGGATTTCGCCCACCTGCACGCCCGCCCCGGGGACGGCAGCATGAACACTTACGAGGAGTGGGCGCATCTGCTGGAGACCTACGCCGCGGCCCTGGGGGAAGCCGCCTTGGGGCGGCTGCACATCCACCTTTCGGGCATCCGCTACGGCCCGAAGGGCGAAAAAGAACATCTCCCTCTGGAGGAGGCCGACCTGGATTGGCAGGCCATCTTTCGGGCGCTGCGCGGTTTCCATTGTGGAGGCCGTATCCTGTGCGAGAGTCCCATCCTGGAGGAAGATGCTATCAGGATGCGCGACCTGTGGAAGCAATACGAAGCGGGGACTTCCTGAAAGAAAATGCGGCCGTTTGTGACAAACATCACTTGCCCAAGGAGCAGTCTTTGAGTACGCTGAAGGTAGTTTCTGCCCCGCACAGATGCGATGGGAGAGTATGCTTGAACTCTTGCCACTCGTCTATCTGCGCTGCACTTGTCAGGAGGCCACCATGTTCGTCGTACAGGACATTTTGAAAACCAAAGGCAATGAGATCTGGAGCATCGCGCCCGATACCCCCGTGGGGGAGGCATTGAAGTTGATGACAGAACACAACATCGGTGCTTTGCTCGTCACAGAGGGAGAACGTCCCGTAGGGGTGTTCTCGGAGCGCGACTTGGCCCGCGGGCTGGTCGGCTACGGTGATTTTTCTCTGAACACCCCCGTCAGCGAACTGATGACTTCGCCCGTGATAACGGTCACGCCAGGCACCACCATCGAAGCCTGTATGGAGATGATGACGGACAAGCGCATCCGTCACCTGCCCGTTCTAAAGGACGACACCCTGGTAGGCATCATCTCCATTGGCGATGTCGTCAAAGGTATGTTGACCCACAAAGACAACACCATCCGGCATCTGGAAGATTACATCAGCGGCACCGGTTACGGCCACTGAACGCAAGCACCCCATCCAAAAACGAAGACCCAACAGGTCAGACCTGTCGGGTCTTTTGTGTTTAGCGGTGCAGAAGCGCAGGGTCAGGCCAGTTCGACAGTGGCGCCGGCGGCTTCCAGTTTGGCTTTGGCGTCGTTGGCGGCTTCCTTGCTCACGCCTTCAAGCACCTTAGCGCCCGCGGTCTCGGCCATCGTCTTGGCGTCCTTCAGGCCCAGGCTGGTCAGTTGGCGGATAGCCTTGATGACGTCAATTTTCTTAGGACCGTGGTCCTTGAGAATAACGTCAAATTCGGTCTTCTCTTCTTCCGGTTCGGCAGCAGCAGCGCCACCGGCCACGGCAACAGCAGCCACAGGAGCCGCGGCAGAAACGCCCCACTTCTCTTCCAACATCTTGACCAGTTCTGCCGCCTCAAGGACGGACAATTCGCTCAACGCGTCAACCAGTTGTTGTAAATCGGCCATTTTTCATTTCTCCTTGCGTGATATTTCAATAGATTACGGTTTCTCGATTTTGATGGTCATTCCTGTTCGGAATGCGCCTTGATGACTGCGGCCAAGCCGCGGGCAGGCTCGGCCAGCGTGCGTACCAGTTTGCTTGCCGGAGCCATGATGGTGCCCAAGAGTTGGGCGCGCATGACGGGCAGCGGCGGCAGAGAAGCCAAAGCGCGGACATCGTCGGCGGGGATGGGCTGTCCATCCAGGATACCAGCCTTGATTTTGATGACTTCGAACTCTTTGCCGAGGTCAACAACTGCTTTGGCGACCGGAGGAACATCCTCAAAGGCAAAAGCGATGCCGGTGCTATCCACATACAGCGTATCGGGGAAGGCCATTTCCATGTCGTCGAACACCCGCTTGAGGAGGGTATTCTTGACTACGTGGAATTCTCCGCCTGCCTCGCGCACCTGGCGGCGCAACTGCTCGATGGCTTTCGAATCCAGGCCGATGTATTCCATAATCACCGCGCCCTGACTGTTCTCCAGCCATTCCCGATATTGCACCAGGACTTGTTCCTTGTGCTGTCTTGTAATAGCCAAAAGTTACCACCTCCTTTCTCGAGGATTGTGTTTTCCCCGGCTGAGAGGGGTCGGGGAAAACAAAAGTCTTTGTCTGCCAGAGACACAGACAAAGACTTTCCCTGCCGCGCGGGCGGGTTTGTTATACGGGTCTTTGCCTCGGCAGGAAAGTTTAAGCCCGCAGGCTCCTGCTGTCTCCGGCGTATGCTCCCGGGGGAGTATTCAGTTGAAACGGGGAAAAAGTCCCCGTGATACTGACAAAATCAGGCGGTTTCCATCGCCTGGGCGCGAGAGGGGTCAACCTTGATGCCCGGCCCCATCGTGGTGGTCACCACTATCTTGCGGATGTAAGCGCCTTTGGAGGACGCAGGGCGCGCCTTCTTGATGGCCTGCATCAAGGCGGCCATGTTCTCGTACAGTTGTTCCTTCGTGAAGGAAACTTTCCCAATCGGAACGTGCAGATTGGCGGTTTTATCCACGCGGAATTCCACGCGACCGGCTTTAACTTCCTTGATGACGCGGGGAATGTCCTGGGCGGGGACAACCGTCCCTGCTTTGGGGTTAGGCATCAAGCCGCGAGGTCCCAAAATGCGTCCCAGGCGGCCAACCTTCCCCATCATGTCAGGGGTAGCGATGGTAACGTCAAAATCCGTCCACCCGCCCTGGATTTTCTTGAGCATTTCGTCGTCATCGGCCACATAATCGGCTCCGGCCTCTCGGGCGAGGGTAGCGCCTTCGCCCTGAGCAAAAACCAGAACGCGCACCTTCTTCCCGGTGCCATGCGGCAGGGAGACGACATCGCGCACTTGCTGGTCTGCATGGCGGGGGTCAACCCCCAGGCGGAGATGCACTTCCACCGTAGCATCGAAATTCGTGGTGGAAGTTTCCTTGGCAAGTTCCAGGGCTTCCTCCGGCGAGTAATTCCGATTGCGGTCAATCTTGGCTAACGCCTGGCGATACTTTTTTCCGTGCTTAGGCATAATCACTCCTTTGTGGTGCAAGCGGGCGGCACGCACCCTCCCACGGGGAATTAGTCAACGACCTCGATACCCATATTGCGGGCGGTGCCCTCAATCTGGCGCATAGCGCCTTCGATATTTACGGCGTTGAGGTCTTTCATCTTGATTTCAGCGATTTCACGAATCTGGTCGCGGGTCACTTTGCCGACCTTCTCGCGGTTCGGTTCCGAAGAGCCTTTCTCGATGCCCGCCGCTTTTTTGAGCAAAACGGAGGCCGGGGAGGTCTTCAGGATGAACTTGAAGGAACCATCGGTAAAGATGCTGATTTCCGCGGGGATGATTTCACCCATGCGGTTCGATGTGCGGGCGTTGTACTCCTTGCAGAAGGCCATCAGGTTGATGCCGTGCCCTGCAAGCGCCGGGCCAATCGGAGGGGCAGGATTGGCCTTTCCCGCTTCAATTTGCAAACGGACGACTGCTTTCAGTTTCTTTGCCACAATAAACACTCCTTCGTGGTGGTAGCGGACGCCAGGCGTCCTCCCACAATCTGGTTTGGTAAGCGGTTTACGCTTTTTCGACTTGCAAGAAATCCAATTCTACGGGCGTTTCCCGCCCGAAGAAACTGACCATGACGCGGACTTTGGCGCGTTCCATATCTACTTCGGCCACTGTGCCGCGGAAGTCGTTGAAAGGCCCATCAATGATACGCACGCGGTCTCCGGGTTTGAAAGTCACTTTGATGCGCGGCGCATCGGCCTCCATGCGTTTGATAATTTGGGCTACTTCTTCGGGGCGCAGGGGCGTAGGGGTGTTCCCCATCCCGACGAAGCCGGTCACGCCCGGCGTGTTGCGGACGACGTACCAGGATTCCTCGGTCAACACCATGTTGACGAGAATGTACCCTGGGAAAACGCGGCGTTCCACGGTACGGCGTTTGCCTTCCTTGACCTCGATTTCCTCTTCTGTGGGAACGACGACATCAAAGATTTTGTCGCGCATCCCCATGCTTTCGATACGCTGCTCGAGGTTGTGGCGCACCTTGTTCTCATATCCTGAGTAACAATGCACGACATACCAGGCCCGCTTGTCTTCCTCGGACTCAGGCTTTTCTCCGCGCGCGGCAGATTCGAGGAGAGCATCCACGCTTTCCTCAATGGAACTTCCCTCGTCGCCAGAAGAAAACAGGCTTCCAAAGGGATTGTCCAGCATGTCGGGCATATTATCTTCTTCAAACATGCGCTTGCACCTCTGCTCCACCTCTCGAGACCCCAGAGGCCTCCAAGACCTCCGAGGTCTCGAGAGGCCTTGAGGGGGGCTGGAACCATTTACACAATCAAAGCGACCAGTTTGGTCAACAGGTAATCCAGCAATCCCATAAAAACGCTCATGCCGAGCAACACAATGACCACAATGATAGAAAGGTTTTGGGTCTCGCGGCGGGTCGGCCAACTGACCTTGCGCAATTCGCCAACCGTCTCTCGGAAGAAGCGCTGAATGGCGTTATCTTGCTTGCGTCTTGCATTTTTCTTCGTATTCTTGCTCACTACACTGCTCCTTGCGAATAGTGCGCTTCACGAACTTACTCAAAAAAACGCCGCTGACATGACGGCGTTTTTTTGATGCTGGCAGGCCAGGAGGGACTCGAACCCCCAACCCCCGGTTTTGGAGACCGGTGCTCTGCCAAATTGAGCTACTGGCCTACGTATGAGAGAGAAAACGTTCTGATTGACGAGAAGGGCAGAGATTCTTCTCGCCGCCGTTGCAACCTTATTTGGTTTCCCGGTGCAGCGTGTGTTTGCGGCAGCGGGGGCAATACTTTTTCAGTTCCATGCGGCCAGGGTCATTGCGACGGTTCTTTTCCGTCGTGTAGTTGCGTTCCTTGCACTCTGTGCAAGCCAACGTAATGACTGGCCGAACACCTTTTTTAGAAGCCATAATCTACCTACCAACAATTTTAGACACTTATCGAGGGCGCACGTCTGTGCGCCCCCGATGCAATTATCTCACACAATTCAGGCGACAGGTCAGTCGAGAATTTCGGTGATGACGCCTGCGCCAACGGTCAGGCCGCCTTCACGGATAGCGAACTTGGAACCCTGCTCCAGCGCCACAGGCACGATGAGTTCCACTTCCATGTTCACGTTGTCGCCGGGCATGACCATTTCCACGCCCTCAGGCAATTTGATGGAGCCCGTCACGTCCATCGTCCGAATGTAGAACTGCGGACGATACCCGCTGAAGAACGGCTTGTGGCGACCCCCCTCTTCCTTGCGCAGCACGTACACTTCCGCCATGAAGTGCTTGTGCGGCGTGATGCTCTTCGGCTTCGCCAACACCATCCCCCGCTCCACTTCGTCGCGGTTGATGCCCCGCAGCAGGATACCGGCGTTGTCGCCCGCCATACCCTCGTCCAGCGACTTGTGGAACATTTCAATGCCCGTCACTACCGAGGTCATGATTTCGTCCCGCAGACCCACGATTTCCACCGGGTCGCCCAGGCGCACGATACCGCGCTCGATGCGCCCCGTCACCACCGTGCCGCGGCCCTTGATGCTGAACACGTCCTCAATCGGCATCATGAACGGCTTTTCCGTATCGCGCACCGGCTCAGGGATGTATTCGTCAATCACCCGCAGCAACTCGATGATGGGCTGGTATTCCGGCGCACTCAAGTCCTGACTGGTGCTCTCCAGCGCCTGCAACGCCGAACCCTTCACGATGGGCGTCTCGTCGCCGGGGAAACCGTACTCGTTCAGCAACTCGCGCAGTTCCAACTCCACCAGTTCCAGCAGTTCGGGGTCATCCATCTGGTCGGTCTTGTTCAGGAAGACCACGATGCTGGGCACTTCCACCTGGCGGGCCAACAGGACGTGCTCGCGCGTCTGCGGCATCGGGCCGTCGGGGGCCGCCACCACCAGGATGGCGCCGTCCACCTGCGCCGCGCCCGTAATCATGTTCTTGATGTAGTCGCGGTGACCGGGCATATCCACGTGGGCGTAGTGACGCTTTTCCGTCTCGTATTCCACGTGGGCGATGTTGATGGTGATGCCGCGCTCTTTTTCTTCGGGGGCATTGTCAATCTGGTCGTAGGCTTTGTACTCTGCCTTGCCCATCATGGCCGCCACTTTCGTGATGGCCGCCGTCAACGTCGTCTTCCCGTGGTCGATGTGCCCCATCGTCCCCACGTTCAGATGCGGTTTCGTGCGCTCAAATTTCTGCTTTCCCATGGAATTTTCTCCTATGAATGCTGTGTTCTGCTGCGAGGCAGTCCCCAAAGCGGCGACTGCATGGAAGACTAGACAATCCTTGCTTATCCGATGATTTCTTTGGCTACACTTTCGGAGACGCGGGCGTAATGGTCAAACTCCATCGAGAAGACACCGCGTCCTTGCGTGCCGGAACGTAAGGCGGTGGCATAGCCGAACATCTCGGCCAGGGGAACCATCGCTTTCACCGCCTGGGCGTTGCCGGGACGCATTTCCATTCCCAGAATTTCACCGCGGCGGGCGTTGAGTTGCCCGATAACGTCGCCGAGAAATTCCTCGGGAATGACCACTTCGACTTTCATAACCGGCTCCAGCAACACGGGGCGTCCCATACGCAAACCTTCCCGGAAGGCCATAGAGCCGGCCATCTTGAAGGCCATTTCGCTGGAATCGACCTCGTGGTAAGAGCCATCGTACAGGCGCACGAGGATGTCCACCACCGGATACCCCGCCAGAACGCCCGCATCGGCGGCTTCGCGGATGCCCTTCTCCACCGCGGGGATGTATTCCCTGGGAATCGCCCCGCCCACGATTTTGTCTTCGAAGACGATGCCGCTGCCCGGTTCCGCCGGTTCCAGTTCAAGGACGACATGCCCGTATTGACCGCGCCCGCCGGTCTGTTTGACGTAGCGCATTTCCGCTTTGGGCACGGGACGGGTAATCGTCTCGCGATAGGCCACCTGAGGGCGCCCAATGCGGGCCCGCACGCGGAATTCGCGCAACATGCGGTCTACCAGGACTTCCAGGTGCAATTCGCCCATCCCGGAGATAATCGTCTGCCCGGTATTCTCGTCGGTACGCACCCGAAAGGTGGGGTCTTCCTCGGAGAGTTTCCGCAGGGCCTCCGCCATCTTGGATTGGTCGGCCTTCGTTTTAGGTTCAATCGCGATGGAGATGACCGGCTCCGGGAAGGTGATGCTCTCCAGAACGATGGGGTTGGCCGCATCGCAGAGCGTATCGCCGGTGAAGGTGTTGCGGAAACCGAGAGAAGCAGCGATGTCCCCGGCGCGCACTTCCAGGATGTCCTCGCGGCGGTCAGCATACATCCGAATCAGGCGGCCAATCCGTTCCCGTTTGCCAGAAGTGGCATTGTAAATGGTAGCGCCTTTGGTAATCTTCCCGGAGTACACCCGGAAGTAGGCCAGACGGCCCACATAGGGGTCGGTCACAATTTTGAAGACCAGCGCCGCAGTGGGTTCATCGTCGGAGGCGTGCCGGACGACTTCCTCCCCGGTCTTGGGGTGGATGCCGCGTACCGGTGGAATATCCACGGGGGAGGGGAGAAAATCCACAACGGCATCCAACAGGGGCTGGACACCTTTGTTCTTCAGGGAAGTGCCACAATATACGGGGGTGGCTTTCCCTGCAATGGTGGCATTCCGCAGGGCGCGGCGCAAGTCATCCGCCCCGATGCGCTCACCCTCCAGGTACATCATGGTCAGGTCGTCATCCAGTTCCGCAATCTGCTCAATCATGCGCTCGCGCATATGGGCCACTTTTTCCTGCAACTCGGCAGGAATTTCTGTGACGCGCGGCTCCTTGCCCAGGTCGTCCACCCAGATGATGGCTTTTTCGTCAAAAAGGTCCACCACACCTTCGAAATCGGCTTCAACGCCAATCGGGCACTGGACGGCAATGGGGTTAGCGCCCAGCCGGTCGCGGATGGTCTCGATGGTGCGCTCGTAGGAAGCGCCCACGCGGTCCATCTTGTTCACGAAGCAGATGCGCGGCACATTGTAGCGGTCTGCTTGCCGCCAGACCGTCTCGCTTTGCGGCTCCACACCCTGGACGGCATCGAAAATCACCACGCCACCATCGAGGACGCGCAGGGAACGCTGCACTTCGGCAGTGAAGTCAATGTGCCCCGGCGTATCAATGATGTTGATTTGGGTATCCTTCCAAAAACACGTGGTTGCCGCCGCGGTAATGGTAATGCCCCGCTCCTGCTCTTGCTCCATCCAATCCATCGTGGCTGCGCCGTCATGCACTTCGCCAATGCGGTGGATTTTTTGAGTGTAGAACAAAATACGTTCGGTGAGCGTTGTTTTACCCGCGTCAATGTGGGCAATTATTCCGATGTTTCTGGTTCGCTCTAGCGGATATTTTCTTTCCATAATTACTATTTAATCTCTCAAAACAGATTCAAAGTCCAAAGACACTTAACCCCATCAAGCGCTTTGGACTCCAAACCGTCGATTGCTATGAAACTGGCACACCGTATAAACGGCTTACACTACCACCGGTAGTGAGCAAACGCTTTGTTTGCCTCTGCCATACGATGGGTATCATCTTTCTTTTTAACAGCCGAACCCTGTCCTTTTGCCGCATCCAGAAATTCGGCAGCCAGTTTTTCGACCATCGATTTGCCATTGCGCGCCCGGGCAGAAGCCAGCAGCCAGCGCAACGCCAAACTCCGGCGGCGCTCGGCGCGAACTTCCATCGGCACCTGGTAGGTTGCCCCACCCACACGCCGCGGTCGAACCTCAACCAGCGGGGTTACGTTTTTCACCGCTTCTTCAAAAACTTCGATGCCGGGTTTTTTGGCTCGCTCACCGGCAAGGTCAATCGCGCCATACACAATGCGAGTCGCCAAACTCTTTTTTCCACCGCGCATCACTTTATTAATGAAGCGAGACACCAATTCACTGTTATATTTAACATCCGGTTCAACTACTCGTTGAGGAG
>DRKV01000220.1 GCA_011051635.1 Chloroflexota bacterium
GCCTGCCGCGCTTTCCCCCAAAACACAAAAACCGCCGTTCGGGATAGCGTACGAACTGTCCCAACCGGCGGTGCGTGGTGCCCCCAACGAGGTTCGAACTCGTGTTTCGGCCTTGAGAGGGCCGCGTCCTGGGCCACTAGACGATGGGGGCGGAGCGGGCGAGATTTTACCACAGGGGGGCGGTTCGGTCAACGATTTTTTCGCATCCGGTGGGACAACGGGAGCGCTCACGTTTTGTAGAATGGCGGCGGGAGCGCCGTCCTTGCGGGCAGGGCTGGAACCCCCGCCCTGAGGCCCTCAAGTCCGCAGAGCGGACTTCCCGCCTGCCAGCGGGGGACTTCCAGTCCCCCGCAAGAGCGGCAAAGGCGGCAGATGTTGAAGTCGCTCGCTCTTCTGCGCGAATCAGCGGGCATCAGCGTAATCTGCGTTCTTCAAACAACTTTTCTACACTTCCTGAGTGCTCCCTAGGACAACTGCACGCAGTTGTCCTACTCTTTCGCGTGCTATAATCTCCTCCATGCGAACCCCAGCCGGAAGAGAATGTAAACATTTCTACGGAGATTACTACCGCGGGCGGGAGCACGAAGAATGCCGCCTCCTCAAAGCCCACGACATCCCGTGGACGCCCGACCTGTGCGCCTCCTGCCCCGTCCCGGACATCTTGCGCGCCAACGCCTGCACCTTCATGGAACTGCGCCCCGTCCTGCAGCGCAGTTTGCTGCCTCCTTGGCGGCGGGAAGTGCGCGTCACGGCCTTTTGCCGCAAAACCAGCCGCCCCGTCTCCGAGCCGGAGGTCGGCTGCGGACAGTGTCACACCCTCCCCGAGGCCTTCCTCCACATCGCCGACGACAACTCATGACCTTTACCCTGCTCCTCGACCTCGACGACACCCTCCTGGACAACGACATGGAGGCCTTCGTCCCCGCTTATCTTCAGGCCCTCTCCGGCTACATGGCGCAGCACAGCCCCCCGCAGCGCTTCGCCCAGACCCTCCTGGCGGCTACCCGGAAGATGATGGAAAACCGCCGTCCCGACCGCACCCTCGAAGAAACCTTCAGCACAGCCTTCTATCCCGCCCTGGGACTCTCCGCCGAGACCCTCCGCCCCGAAATCGAGACCTTTTACCGGCAGGTCTTCCCCTCCCTGCAGCGGGTGACGCGTCCCCGCCCGGCAGCCCCTGCCCTTGTGGAAACCGCCCTTGAGCGCGGCTGGCGCGTCGTGATTGCCACCAACCCCCTCTTTCCCCGCACCGCCATCGAGCAGCGTCTCGCCTGGGCCGGCCTCCCCGTGGGAGAATACCCCTTCGCCCTGGTGACATCCTTCGAGACCTTTCACTTCACCAAAGCCGTACCCGCCTACTACGCTGAGATTTTGGGGAGGCTGGGCTGGCCGAAGGACCCTCTCTTGATGGCGGGAAACGACCCGGATTTGGATTTGCGTCCCGCCCAAAAAGCGGGACTTCCTGTCTTTTGGGTCACCGCGCCCCCAAAAAGCGGTACGTCCCCCCTTGCGACGGATGGCTGCGGCCCCCTGGATTCCCTGCCTTCCTGGCTGGCTGCCCGCGCCCCGGTCTCCCTCACGGGGCGTTTCGAGACCCTGGAGGCCGCCCTCGCTACCCTGCGCGCTACCCCCGCTGTCCTGGATACCTGGACGCGCCGACTCCCCGCCGAAGCCTGGCGCGTATCCCCTCCCGAAGGCTGGAGCGTGGTCGAGACCATCTGCCACCTGCGCGATTCCGATTTGGAAATCAACCTCCCGCGCCTGCAAACCGCCCTCCAGAAGGACAACCCCTTCCTCCCCGCCGTGGATGCCGATGCCTGGGTGGATGAGCGCAATTACCGTTGCGAGGACGGTCCTCAGGCGGTGCGGCGCTTCATCGAAATCCGAATGCGCCTGCTCTCCCTGCTGGATGCCTTGCCCCCGCAAGCCTTCCGGCGTCCTGTGCGGCACGGCATCTTCGGTCCCAGCACGCTGGAAGAACTGGTGGTTTTCATGGCCGGGCACGACCGGATGCACCTGCGTACTCTCCACGCCCTTCTCTCGCCGTTGACCGGATGAGCAGGCGCGCATCTTGAAGGCGGAAAAAGTGTTGTACTCCCCGCAGAACCCCCTTTGACCTACCTCTTCGCAAGGAGATTTTTTGCATGACCAGATACGCGCACATCACCGGCTGGGGGGCCGCCGTCCCGGAAAAAATCCTGACCAATGACGACCTGGCCCAAATCGTGGAGACCAGCGACGAGTGGATTCGTTCCCGCACCGGCATTCGGGAGCGGCGCATCGCCGCGCCGGAGGAGAGCACCGCGACCCTGGCGAGTGCGGCGGCCCTCAAGGCGCTGGAAGTGGCCGGTATCTCCCCCGCCCAGGTAGATTTGATAATCGTGGCAAGTTCTTCGCCGGAGTATCTCTTCCCCGCGACCGCCTGCCTGGTGCAAGACCACATCGGAGCGAACAAAGCCGGCGCTTTCGACCTTTCCGCCGCCTGCACCGGCTTCATCTACGCCGTGAACATGGCGGCCTCCCAAATCCGCGGCGGGGCGATTGATACCGCCGTCGTAGTCGGGGCC
>DRKV01000221.1 GCA_011051635.1 Chloroflexota bacterium
AAATGACGGCGGGTTTCTTCAAATGTCTCTGGAGCGACGTTGCCCCGATAATCTTCCGGCCACCGGCGGAAATAGCAGTTCAAGGTAGCGTCTTTTTTAC
Source organism: Chloroflexota bacterium (assembly GCA_011051635.1). Taxonomy (GTDB): domain Bacteria; phylum Chloroflexota; class Anaerolineae; order Anaerolineales; family DRKV01; genus DRKV01. Next base: position 101 of record DRKV01000221.1, read on the forward strand.
TAGGCGCGGGATGCTGGTCTCGGAAGCGTTGAACAAAGCCGGTAGCGTAATCGTCTACCACCCGGATGTCTGCCCGTCCAGTATGCTCGGCTGCCCATGCTGCCGATGCCGTATCGCGCAATTCAATAGTATCCGAGAGCATCAGGAGGCTCGTCACCGCCCGAATGTAACGGGGCTGCCGCAATGGGCCGATGCCCGCGCCGGCAATCCAGGTGTGTTTGCCGGCGGTTTTGGCACTCCGGAAGGCGTGCAACACCACTCCCAGGGCGCGCAAATCCATCAAAGGGCCGCCGCCCATGATGGTCAGTTCCGCGCGGGCAGCCGCAGGGAGCAAGGCCTCGCTGTAAGCGGGGATGATTTTTACCCCCGGATACCCCAATTCCCGAATGGTATGCTCCGAGATGAAGGGGTACAGAGAAGCCAGTATGATGTCGTCCGTCCCTGTGCGAGTCAGGCGGTGCAGTAATTCTCCCAGTATGGCTTTGTCCCCTGCCGTCTCGGTTCCGTACCAGCCCACAATCAGGGCGCTTTTTGCTGCAGGAAGGCGGGTCTCTCCGCGGGTGGGGCGGACCCGTTTGGGGCATCGGGTTACATCCAGACGGCGTTTCCACCATAAGGTTTGCAAATTGTCTCGCAACTGCGTCAACGCAGGATAGCGGGCGTGATAATCGTGAATGCAGTCGGCGCAGTGATTGACGAGAATAGAGCGACGCACAGGAATGTGTTCCAGATACAGTTGCCGGGCAGGTGTATCAAGGGCATTTCCCAAAACGGGAGAGTGTGGTGCGCAGTAGAGCAATTGTCCGCGGCTGTCCAGCGTAACGGCATTTGTCTGATAAGGGCAAGCAATAGCGCGTTTCCCCCCCAACAACATGCCGCGAATGCTTTCGTAGGTGCGTCGCACAGCAGGAGACGTTTCATATTCTTTCAACAAACGCGTGAAAAATAACGCTAAATGATAAGCCTCCTCGGGAGTGAAATTGCGGATGTATTCCCCCTGCGGTTCGTTGTATAAACGTCGGATAAATTCCGCAACCCGGAAGCGTCCCCGCAGGCCTTCATCCATAACGAAATCCAGCAATTCATCTACATCCCAAAGATTGTCTTTGGTGATGGTGCAGCCAAAAGTGACGGGAATTTCAGTTTTATCTCGCAGGTAGCGAATTACGCGCATCGCGCTTTGGAAATTGCCCGTGCGTCCCCGAATGCGGTCGTGCACCTCCCCGACGCCGTCCAGTGAAACCATAACATTGAAGGGGATGGATGCTTTTTGGCAAATCTGAGCGGATGCCAGTACCCGTTCCAGGACAGTTTCGGCTTGGATGGCATTCGTAATCAGACCGGTGCCTTTCAGTCCAGGCTTCTTTTGCGTCAGCACCGTAAAAATCTGAGGTAGGTCGCGTCGCAGAGTTGGTTCTCCACCGCTGACACCGATGTAGCGGACTTTACGGAAGAGAGGGTCGTCCAAAATACGGGCGAGTTCCGACGGGCTGATTTCTTTGTCTCGCTTGCGCTGCCATATCAGACACATTTGACATCTTGAGTTACAAATATCATTCACTAACAAGTTGATAGTGGCTGGCAAAATGGGAAAACGTTGCCCCAATCGGCGGTGGCGCACCTCGTACCAGAAGGCTCCTGTGAATTGGCGCAACCGGCGATAAAGAGAACTCGCGTATGTCATCATAGCCCGTATTCTAGCCCTAATTTTTCGGAAATACTGCCCGTGATTTCCCAGAAAAGTTCGTTTTGTTCTGCTGTGAGTACTTCCTTCCACTTCCCGGGTCCGCCTTTAACGCCTCCCTGGAAACCTTTGCGCCAATGACTCTGGTATTTGCGAGCCTGGTAATCCCGCTGAAGGCGGAGATAACTTGATTTCTCGATGGCTGTTGAGATTTGCTCGTTGCTCCATTGGTACCCCAGGAAATCGCCCACGCGTTGCAGGGATTTTAGGGGATTATCGTACAGGGCACGGTACTGTATCGGCAGGAGAGAGCATGTGCTCTCGCGCGATGCCATCCACCCGGCGACGTGCTCATGCCATGCCCCATAAGGAACACGTCCGTGGAGAAAGTCAATGAAGAAGGCAGGGAAATCCCGCTTGTCATCGTGAAGTCTGACGAGAAAGTGATGGTACGAAATAGCGACATCCCGGCCATCCCGGTATAGATAGATGACCTTGCGGTATTGGGCGCGATAGGGATAGTGACTCTTCAATATCCGGGGGCGGCGTGGTATCCACTCGGCAGGCCAGGTTTCGTGGATGTCCGGGATAACGCGTCCGATGTTTTCAATGTGCCATTCGCCTTGCGGTTCCAGTAAATTTGCCAGCAGATAACGCATCCAGGTGTTTCCCGAGCGCGGATACGAGACCAAAAAAACGTCATCGGGACGCGGCTGGAACGCAGGTTTGCGTCGCAGACGCGATACAACGGCTTTGCGAATGGATTTCATGGTGTTGTTTTTTTCAGGAGAAAGCGTTTCCCTTCGTGCCACCAATAGCGGATGTGACGGCCCTCCAGCAGCCCCAGGAGGATGGCATAACTGCCGCTGAACGCCGACATTTTTACTGCCAGACTCCACCAGGGAGACAATCCCACCAATTGGACCAGCAACCCCCAGGCGAGAAGCAGCCCGCTCCCCAGCGCCAGCAACGGAGCGCCGAACAGCGCCCGCACCGAGAAGCGCACATACGGACGCGCTTCCCAGAAGAGAATCCCGATGCCGAAGGCCAGCATGATGTCCACCGCCAGGGCGACGCCTTCGATGCCCCACCGCGGCCCCAGGGTGAACAATCCCAGAAGCATCACGCCCAGTTGCCACAGGCGGGCGCGGGTGAGAATCTCCGGACGCCCCACGGCGATGAAAATGTTGCCCGTAGAGACCTTGATGGGGTCCAGCAGGGTGTAAACCAGCATCAGGCGGAAAGGCGTCATCATCGGCAGCCACTTGTCGCCAATCACAAAGTGGATGAACTCCGGAACCAGCAGGAAGAGCAACCCCGCCAGGAAGAATCCGCTGCGGATGAGAAAAGCGTTCACCCGGAAGAAGGCTTGCGAGAGACGTTTGGGTTTTCCTTTTAGCGCTGCATACGTCCCGCTGACTACCTGGTTGATGGGAGAAGCAAATAACTTGCGGGGGTAGGTGGCGAAAGTGTAAGCCCGCGAGTAAAATCCCAGGGGCGCATCGCCCAAAAAGCGCCCCGTCCACAAATCATCCACCCGGTCGAGCATCTGGAGGATGATGATGCCGCCGGTGGTGCGTTTCCCGAAATCGAGCAGGTAGGCGGCGGTCTCGCGTTCCCACCCGAAGCGGGGACGCCACACCGGACGAATGAGATAGAACCCTGCCAGACTGATGAGCGCGGCGAGGATGTCTGTCGAGACCAGGCTCCACAGCCCGGCCCCCCGCCAGGCCAGAAAGATGGCCGTCAGGGTGGTCAGCAGCGCTCTGCTCCCATCCAGCAGGGCTACCCGGCGGAAGGCAACCTTCCGGGTCAGGGTGACGCGCGCCGTGCCGGTGAGATGCTGGGCGGCTCTGCTGAGCAGGATAGTCCACAACACCCAGCGGTTTTGCGGCGGGATGAACCAGGGCGCCAGCGCCCCCACCCCGGCCACCCAGAGCAGATTGAAGAGTACCGTCAAGGTGAAGTGTACCCGGCGGGCGGTCTCTCCCTCGCTTTGGCGGGCGCGGTGTACCAAGGCTGCTCCCATCCCGAAACCCGGCAGGGCGTGAGTCAGCATCACCAGGGAAGCCGCGTAAGCGTACACCCCGAATTGCGCCGGCAACAGCAGCCGCGCCAGCACAATCGAACGCACGAACTGGATGAGAGCCTGGAACCCGCTGGAAGCAATCGTGTATCCTGCAGAGCGGACGCTGCGTTGGGCGAGGGTCATGGGGTATCAAGTGCCACGTATTACGTATCACGTATCAGGTGTCACGTGTCAAGGGTCAGGGAACAGGGGGCAGGTGTTAGGCGACGGGGGGCAGGCGACAGGTATCAGAAGGAACTTTCGCACTTTCACACTTTCAAACTTTCAAACTTGCCCACTTGCAAACGCTCACACTTTCTCACTTGCAAACTTTTCACACCTTCCAAACTTGCACACATCCCTGCTTTGTGTTATGGTAAGCGCGCCTTAAAAACCACAGGGGCAGCCGAAAATCATACCACAGACCACCCTGTTTCACAGACGAGAAGAGGTTTCCTGCATGGCTCGATTGTCACGTTTCGCCGATGGCTTGATGGAAGCCGCCTGGCTGGCGGCGCTGATTGGAACGCCCGTATTTTTCGACGTTTACTCCAGCCGCATCTTCGAACCCGACAAAATTACGCTCCTTCGCAGTCTGGCGCTGCTGGCGTTGGGCGCGTGGCTGGTCAAAATCCTTGCCCAGGGGGGCTTCCGCTGGCAAACCCTGGAACGCAAAGCGACCTGGCGGCAAACCTTCACGAGCATCCCTCTGGCGCTGCCCGTGACCTTGCTCTTTCTGGTCTACCTCATCGCCACCATCTTCTCGGTCGCCCCGCGCACCAGTTTGTGGGGGTCGTACCAGCGCTTGCAGGGCTTCTACACCACTTTCGGGTATCTGGTCTTCTTCGCCGTGATTGCCGGCAACCTGCGCCGTCGGGAGCAAATCGAGCGCATTCTGACAACCGTGATTGTCTCCAGCCTGGCCGTCAGCCTGTACGGCATCTTGCAGCACTACGGCCTCGACCCCGTCCCCTGGGGCGGCAACGTCAAGAACCGGATTGCGGCCAACATGGGCAACTCCATCTTCGTGGCGGCGTATCTCATCATGGCCGTGCCGCTGACCGTGGCGCGGGTCATCGAGAGTATGCGGGCTATCCTGGGAACCCAGGAGGCGGATACCGCCCGCCATGTCATTCGCGCTACCCTTTACATCTTCATCCTCGCTTTGCAGGTGATTGCGATTTACTTCAGCGGGAGCCGCGGCCCCTTCCTGGGGCTTCTCGCCGGGCTGTTCTTCTTCTTCCTGCTGGTCGCAGCCCGGGCCCGCAAGCGCTGGCTGACGATGGGAACTATCACGGCGACGCTGGTCGGAGTCGTTTTCCTGGGGCTGCTCAACGTCCCCAACGGCCCGCTGGAGCCGCTGCGCGATTCTCCCTGGGTGGGGCGTTTCGGCCACCTTCTGGATACCGACCAGCGCACCAGCAAAGTGCGTCAGTACATCTGGGAAGGAGCCTCTCAATTGGTTGCCCCCCACGAGCCGATAACTTTCCCTGACGGCACGCCCGACCGCTGGAACGCCATCCGCCCCCTGATTGGCTACGGGCCGGAGAGCATGTATGTGGCCTACAACCGTTTCTACCCGCCTAAACTGGGGCAGGTGGAAAAGCGCAATGCTTCGCCCGACCGTTCCCACAACGAGACCTGGGATTCGCTGGTCACTACCGGCGTCCTGGGGCTGCTGGTCTATCTCTTCGTCTTCGGCTCGGTCTTCTACTACGGCTTCCGCTGGCTGGGCTTGATTGCCACGCCCCGGCAGCGCACCTGGTTCATTGCCTTCGTCGTCGTCGGGGGCGTGCTGGGGGCGGTGGCGTTGACAGTCCTGCTGGGAATCGCCTTCCTGGGGGTGGGGTTGCCTCTCGGCATCCTGACCGGATTGGTGGGCTACATCACCATGCGTTCCTTGCAGGGGGCCGGGGCGGATGAAGAAACCGGCCTCGATTGGCGCTCCCTGGCGATGATAGCCTTTTTTACGGCGGTCATCGCCCATTTTGTGGAAATTCACTTTGGGATTGCCATCGTCTCGACCCGTACCCATTTTTGGATTTACACGGCTTCCCTCCTCGTGATGGGACACATCCTCCCCGCGGGGAAGTGGCACACCTTTGAAGGGGCTGCCGCCCCCCGGGAAACAGCAGCCCCCCAAAAGGGAGGCCGTCGCACCCGCTCCCGAAAAGCGCGGCAAACCCAAAGGGAGTCGTCCCCCTGGGAGGGCGTTTTCATCGGCGGAGGGATTGTCTCTCTTCTGATGGTCGTCCTGGGCTTCGACTACATTTCCAATCTCAATCACAATGCCTCTGCGGGAACCGTCCTGTGGGAGTCGCTGACGCGCCTGCCCCTCCAGAAAAACGCCCTCTCCTACGGCATCCTGGCGCTGGTGGTGACGGTGTGGATTGTGGCTACCCTCCTGTTTGCCTGCGAGGAGGAGCGCGCCCGCTCCGTGGGGCTGGGGAAGGCCATCGCTGCGATTGGCGGGATTTCTTTCCTGGTGGGGCTGTTGTACTGGGCCTGGCAGGCGGGGACGCTGGCGGCGCTTTCGCAACTCGCACCCGCCACCCAGGAGCAACTTGTGGCTCAGTTGCGCAGTTTCGAAGGCCTTCTCACCCATTTTTACCTGTACGGCCTGCTGGTTTTGCTGGGGATGGCTTTCGTCTTGCCTCCCTCTCAGGGCGTCAGGCGGCAGGCGGAAGCAGCCTGGGCAGGCGTGGCGGCTCCCTTCATCCTCCTGGCCGTCATCGCAATCAGCGTGACCACCAACCTGCGCGTCATCCAGGCCGACATCGCCTTCAAGATGGCCGACCCTTTCACGCGGGGGACGCAGTGGCCGGTTGCCATGCTGGTGTACCAGCACGCTATTGACCTGGCCCCCAACGAGGACTACTACTACCTTTTCCTGGGGCGGGCGTATCTGGAGCAGGCCAAGAACCTGAAGACGGTCGAGGAGCGCCGTTCGCTCTTCTTGCAGGCGGAGCGGGACCTGAAGACCGCCCAAAAACTGAACCCCCTCAACACCGACCACACGGCTAATCTGGCGCGGTTGTACAGTTGGTGGGCTTCGGCCACCGATGACCCTGCCGAGCGCAAGAAATACGCCGACCTTTCGGACGCCTACTACGAGAAAGCGCTTGCGCTCAGCCCGCACAACGTCGTCCTGTGGGGCGAGTGGGCTATCCTGGACCTGAACCTGCGTCACGACCCCGAGGCTGCCCTGGAAAAACTCGACCACGCCCAGGAACTGGACGATACCTACGACCGCACCTACGCCTTGCTGGGTGATTATTACCTCAACCAGGCCCGCCAGGCCGAGGGAGACGCCCGCCAGCAGGCCCTGGAAAAAGCCGCCGAGGCTTATGCCCAGGCGTTGGAACGCGTTCACGGCCAGAAGCAGACCGCCTACATGTACGGCAGCGCTCTGGGGAACGTGTACATCGAGTTACAGCAGTATCCCCAGGCCATCGAGGCTCTGGAGAAGACGCTTTCTTACGCCGGCAAGAACAACCGCTGGCGGCTGGAAGAGACCCTTGCCCGCCTCTATGCCCAGCAGCAGGATAAGGCCGGCGCCTTGCAGTACGCCCGGCAGGCTTTGGCCGATGCTCCCGAAACGGAGCAGGAGCGGTTGCAAACCCTGGTCTCGCAGGTTCAGGCCATGCCGTAGAGAGGAAGAGTTGCCGATGCCCTGGCTGTCGTTTGGAATTGCGTTGGCGTGCAGTCTGCTGCTCGTGCCGGTGGTGCGCTGGCTGAGTTTTCGCACCAATCGGATTGCTTACCCCCGCAAAGACCGCTGGAATCCCCGCCCGACCCCCACCCTGGGGGGCGTGGGGATGTTCGTCGCCTTCATCGCCGCCGTCCTGTGGAGCGGGGCGGCCCGCCCCGATACGCTCCCTGTCCTCTTTGGCGCGGCCATCATGTTCTTCGTCGGGCTGTACGACGACTATCGCGAACTCTCGCCCCCCGCAAAACTGATTGGGCAAATCCTGGCCGCCGCCGTGGTCGTCTTCTTCGGCTACCAGATTGCCTTCTTCAAGTTCGACCTGCTCAACATCCTCCTGACCTTCGTCTGGCTGGTGGGCATCACCAACGCCCTCAACTTGCTGGATAACATGGACGGCCTGGCGGGGGGGATTGCGCTCATCGTGGTCGCCTTTTTGGGGGCTTTCTTTTTCAAGGCGGGCAACCAGCCCGCTTTTCTCCTGGTCTCCCTTTCCCTGGCGGGGGCGATTCTGGGCTTTCTGGTCTTCAACTTCCCGCCGGCGTCCATCTTCATGGGGGATAGCGGCAGTTTGTTTCTGGGCTTCACCCTGGCCTCGCTGGCTGTGGCGCGCAAGACGAGCGCTTCCAACGTCCTGGCCGTGGTTGCCATTCCCGCCCTGCTCTTCCTCCTGCCCATCCTGGATACCACCCTGGTGACAATTACGCGCCTGATGCGCGGCCAGTCGCCCGCCCAAGGAGGGCGCGACCACACCTCGCACCGTCTGATTGCCTTCGGTCTCACCGAGCGGCAGGCGGTGCTCTCGCTGTACGCCATCGCGGTGCTCTCCGGCCTCGCCAGCACGATTGTGGAGAGCCGGGCTTACGATTTCAGCCTCGTCTTCGTACCCGTCCTTATCATTGCTCTCTCCCTCCTGGCGGCCTACCTGGGACGCTTGCAGGTCGTCCCCGACCGCCCCCCCGACGGGCAGTACGGCGCGCTGGCGCGGGTCGCCGTCCAACTGGCCTACCGCCAGCGGATTTTCGAGATTCTGCTGGACTTTCTGCTCATCAGCGTGGCCTACTACCTGGCCTGGTGGACGCGCTACAACTGGGCGCTCTCCGACGCCCAACTGACGTTTTACTTGCGCACTCTGCCGCTGGCCCTGGCGGGTACGTACATCTCTTTTTTCGCCTTCGGCGTTTACCGCGGGGTGTGGGAATTCATCGGGGTGCAGGATGCCATGGGATTTGTGCGCGCCGTCCTGGGGGCGGTGGTGCTCGTCGGCCTTGCCCTGGCTCTCCTTTACCCCGAATTCCACGGGGGAACGGCTCAAGGCATCTGGGTCCCCATCTTCCTTTTCGGAGTCTTCCTGTTCATCGGGCTGGCCGCCTCGCGGGCCTCTTTCCGTATCCTGGACCAGTTGTATACCCGGCAGGCGCAGCGGGTCAGGATGCCCGTGGTGGTTTACGGGGCGGGGCGGGCCGGGGAGATGGCCGTGCGCTGGATGCAACTCAACCCCGATTTGGGCTATCATCCGGTCGCCTTTCTGGATGACGACCCCCGCAAGTGGGGGCGCGTCATTCATGGAATCAAGGTGGTGGGAGATGGCAGCCGCTTTGAGGAGATTCTCCGCAGCGAGACTCCCGTAGGGCTGGTCCTGACCCTGGATGAGATTTCCGCCACCCCGCAGGGAAGCGCGTTGTTGGCCCTCTGCCGCCGGGAGGGGCTGTGGGTGCGCCGCCTGCGCCTGGACTTTGAGGAAGTGGATTTGTGAGCATCCCCCGACATGTCATCTTTTTGCACGGTCTTTACAGCAGCGGGCAGGCTTTCAAGGCGCAGTTTTTGCGGGCGCGTTACCCGCACATCCTGACGCCCGATTTCACCGGCGACCTGGGCGACCGGATGCGCGCCCTGATGCCCATTCTGGCCCCTTACGAAGATTGGACGCTCGTCGGCTCCAGTTTTGGAGGCTTGATGGCGGCATTGTACGCGGCGCAAAACCCGCGACGGGTACGCAAACTGGTGCTGCTGGCCCCGGCGCTCATCTGGCCGGATTTCGTTTCTCAGGCCGAGAAATTGCGCATAGCCATTCCCTCTGTCATTCTCCTCGGAAAGCAAGATAAAGTCATCCCCCTGAAGCAAGTCGAACCCGTCGTCCGGCGGGTTTTTACAACTCTCGACCTGCGCATCGTAGAGGACGACCACGGCCTGCACGCCACGGTACAAAAATTGGATTGGGACGCGCTGCTCGCTTAAGGGTTTGGAGTGCAGCGACGTGTCGCCTTCTACTCGCCGCGCACTTCCTCGATGAGGGCGTCCACGCGCTCCAGCAAGGCTGTAAGCGGCCGCAGGCCTTCCAGAACCGCTTCGGGGACGGGAGGCAGGGCAGGGGGTTCGGGCAGGTCTTCTCCGGTCAGGTCTTTGTAGCGGTAGCGGTATTCAATGTTGGGGGTGCGTTTGTAAAGGGCGCGGTACAGACGCGCCGCTTCCTGGCGGGCATCCTCCTGGGACGGGTCGAATTTCCAGATGCGGTAGGCCACCTCGGCAGCCTCGATGTCGTCGCTTTGCTCGTCCCGAAAGCGCACCTGCACCTCCCGCAAACGGCGGATAGCCTCTTCACGGGTGATGCGTCCCAAAGCGTGTAGCAGGCGAATCTCCCCTACGCTGGCCTGGAAGTGAATCTCATCGTATTCGATTTCCCCGGCGATTTGCAGAGCCTCGTGGTTGTGCCGGAAGGCCTCCTCGTAGTGTTGCCGGGCGGCCAGGGTTTTTCCCAGAGTGTACAGGGCTTCGCACAATTCGTAGGGGGTATCCAGCAGGCGGTCGAGCACGATAGCGCGTTGCAGAAACTTTTCCGCCCCGTGCAACTCGCGCTTTGCCAGAGAGATTTTCCCCAGATTCCACAAAGCGAAAGCCACCCCTGGCCGGTCACCCAACTCCAGCGAGATTTGCAGATTGCGCAGCGTGCAGGCCAGCGCGGCGGTATACTCGCCCTGGTAATCGTACACGCTGCCCATGTTGCCAATCCCCATGCTCACCCCCTGGCGGTCGCCGATTTCCTGGGCGATGCGCGTGTTTTCCAGATAATTGAGCATGGCTTGGGGATAGTTGCCTTGAGCAAGATGGATGTTGCCTATGTTGATAAGCAGCCGATTAGCCCGAAAACGGTCATTTTGTTCCTGGGCAATGTGGTAACTCTCTTCAAGATTCCGCATTGCCATCTCGTATCGACCGAGATTCGTGTATACGAGGCCGATGTTTCCAAGCGAACGCAGCAGAATGTCGGAGAGAGCATGACGGCGGGCTGAACTCT